>NZ_JH660696.1:10504-13333 GCF_000262525.1 Leptothrix ochracea L12 | reverse complement strand
CCCCCCCGCGCCAGCGCCGGCACTGCTCGTGCCGCCGCCCGTGGTGCCTGAGGCACCCGCACCCTCGCCGGAATGGCTCTTGCAAGTACGCCGTGTGCTCTTGCTGGCCGAGGCGGTGGGCTTGATTTCAGAAGAAACAGACCCCGCTAACGGGGAAAACGGTTGTTGTGGCAACAAGTCGATGAGGACGGTTTCGACATCGCACGCAAGGTGCTGGGTCGGGACTGGATCGACGCGGTTGCCCGCGCGGAACATGAAGTCTTTGATGCGTTGAAGAAGGCTCTGCTTGAGCCGGAACAGATACGCCAGATTCATGCCGCCGACCGACAGGAAGCATTGCGTAATTCGATGCGAAGGCGCATCGAAGCAATCCGATCGGCAGCACCAGCTTCAGAGCTGGATGCCGTGTCATTGGCGTGGAGTGAAGCTGCTCGCGCCGCCATGCGTTTTGTTCGACAGGAAGCCATGCTATGACCCACGGTATCTGTACCAATCTCCCCAGCGCGTGTACCCATGCGGAAAAACGCACGCAACTGCCCTATGACGACAGCAACTCACGTTGCCCCAAGTGCGGCTCGCCGCTGCTGCGGGTCGATGAGTCGGCTGGCGGGGGCGGCAAGGGAAAAATGAACGTCCTCGCCATCGCCATCCCCCTGGCTTTGGTGGCTTTGGGTGGCGGTTGGTGGGCCATGAGTGGCTCAGGCGGCGGCGGGGGTAAAACCTCGGCCAGCTCGACAGCCAACGCAGAAAACACCGTCTTGCGCTTGCATGGCTCAGACACGGTGGGCACGACGCTGGCACCGGCACTGCTCAAGGCGTTCTTGGCGCAAGAGGGCTACACCCAGATTGAGCAGCACCCGACCAAAACGGTGGATGAAATCGTGGTTACGGCCCGGGGAACCGACGGCGTGCCGGTGCGCATCGAGGTCTACGGGCACGGCTCAGGCACAGGGTTTGCCGATCTGAGCGCGGGCAAGGCGGACATCGCCATGAGCTCGCGGCCGATCAAGAAAAACGAGCTGGAACTGACCAAGGCCCTGGGTAACCTGAACGCTGACGGCGCCGAATACGTGGTCGCCTTGGACGGCACGGCCATCGTGACGCACTCGACCAACGCGATCACCCGCTTGTCGCTGGCGCAGTTGCGCGACATCTTCGGCGGCAAGATCACCGACTGGTCCAAGGTGGGCGGCAAGCCCGGTCCGATCAAGCTGATCTCGCGCGACGAAAAATCCGGCACTTATGACGCCTTCAAGGGTCAGGTGATGGGTGGGGCTGACGTCGATAAATCGGCCAAGGTGGCTGACAGCGGCGGCGTGCTGTCTGACTTGGTGGCCAAGGATCCGCAAGCCATCGGCTTTGTGGCCATGAACGACATCCACCAATCCAAGGTGGTGGCGATCTCTGACGGGACCCACGAGCCGATGCGCCCGACCAAGCTGACGGTGGGCGCCGAAGATTACCCGCTGACACGCCGCTTGTTCATGTACGTGCCGCCGATGACCACCAACGCTTTGGCGGTGCGTTTTGCCGAGTTTGCGGTCTCGCCCGAAGCTCAGAAGGTTGTGGACAAGGCTGGGTTCATCGGCCAAGCGGCTGAAGCGGTCGAAGCCAAGGGTGTGGCAACCAGTTCTTCGGCCTATAACCAGTTGGTTGAAGGCTCGCAACGCTTGTCCATCAACCTGCGCTTCCAACCCGGTTCGATGACCTTGGACAACAAGGCCGAACGCGACATGGGCCGGATCGCTCAGTTGATCGGTGCTCGGGGCAAGAAGAGCGAAGTCATGCTGCTTGGCTTCACTGACGGCACAGCCACCGCACCGTGCAAGGTCTCGCAAGAGCGGGCTGCGGCGGTGTCAGCTGAACTGGCAACGTACGGCGTCAAGGCCAAGGTGGTTTATGGCTTCGGTGCTGCGGTACCGATGGCTGCGGACGACACCGAAGCCGGTCGCGAACGCAACCGCCGCGTGGAAGTCTGGATCGCGGATCATCCGGTCCAAGCTCCGGCAGCGGCTTGTAAAGACCCGAAGTAACGAGCTTGACGAAGGCGCTTGATAAGGGCGCTTGACGAGGGCTGGCTCACAGGGTGCCGCCGGGGCTCAACGCCTCGGCGCACGCTGCACCGCTGGCCCACGCCCACTGGAAGTTGTAGCCCCCCAGCCAGCCGGTCACATCCACCACCTCACCGATAAAGTGCAGGCCGGGGATGCTCAGGCTGGCCATGGTTTGGGAGCTGAGTTGGCGCGTATCGACGCCGCCCACCATCACTTCGGCTTTCTTCCAGCCTTCGGTGCCGTCGGGCTTCAGGCTCCACGCCTGCACGCCTTGGGCCAAGCGCTCGATGTCGCGATCCTTCATCTCGGCCATCGGCTGGCTGGGGTTCAAGCTCAGGCGTTGCAGCCAGAATTCCGCCAAACGATTCGGCAGGTGCTGCGCCAGCACGGTGCTGAGCTGACGACGCGAACCGTTTTTGGCCTCGCGCAGGGTGTGCGCCAAATCGCCTTGGGGGTAAAGATCCATCTGGATGGCTTGTCCGCCACGCCAATAGCTGGAAATTTGCAACGTGCCCGGCCCGCTCAGGCCCCGGTGCGTGAACAGCACATCTTCTAAAAATTCACCCTTCAACGCGCCTTTGGGGGCGCCCTTGCCGCCGCCGCAGGTGAGCCGCGCCGGCAGCGATAAGCCGGAGAGCTCCACCAACGGTGCCCATTCACTGGATGCAAACGTCAGCGGCACCAAGGCGGGGCGAGTCTCGACGATTTTCAAGCCCCAATCGCGCGCCAAGCGCAGGCCCCAGTCGGTGGCCCCGATTTGCGGAATCGGCAGCCC
>NZ_JH660696.1:0-10404 GCF_000262525.1 Leptothrix ochracea L12 | reverse complement strand
GTTGGCCCGCCATGCCGGCGCAAAAAAGGCCGGCAGCACCGGCCCCGACGATCACCGCGTCAAAGTTTTCCATGTCGTTTTCAGGGCTTGCGGTGCAGCAGCGCCAAGAATTCGCGCCGCAGGGGCGCATCGTCGAGGAAAGCGCCGCGCATCACACTGTTGGTCATGCGCGATTCCATGTCGCGCACGCCGCGCCAGCTCATGCAGAAGTGTTCGGCCTCCATCACCACCGCCAAACCGTCCGGCTGCATCTTGTCTTGCAGCAAATCGGCCAAGCGGGTGACGGCTTCTTCCTGAATCTGCGGCCGGTTCATGATCCATTCGCACAGTCGGGCGTACTTGGACAGGCCGATCAGGTTCGAGTCTTCCTTGGGCAGCACGCCGATCCAGACTCGGCCGATGATGGGGCAGAAGTGGTGCGAACAAGCGCTGCGCACGGTGATCGGGCCGACGATCATCAGCTGATTGAGGCGCTCGACGTTGGGGAACTCGGTCACGCTGGGTGCTGGTTCATAGCGACCCCTGAAGACCTCGCGCAGGTACATCTTGGCCACGCGACGCGCGGTTTCTTGGGTGTTGTGATCGCTCACGGTGTCAATCACCAGGCTTTCGAGCACCGCTTGCAGTTTGGCTTCGACCTCGATTTGCAGGCGATCGAGTTCGCCGGGTTCGATGAAGTCGGCGATGTTGTCGTTGGCGTGAAAACGCCGACCCGCTTGCTGGATGCGAGCCCGGATCACTTGGGACAAGGGCCGACCGCCGTTGTCTGCTTCTTCCGTGGTCATGCTGATGTGCGCTCGTCGTGGTGCGAAGCGTGGTTCAAAAGGAGCGCCGGATCCTATCAGCCTCTGGATGACCGTGTTTTGTCGCGGGCCGGTTCTTCTTCCAGCGGTGCAAAGCGTGAAGCGCGGATGCGCGTCTGCGAGAGCGCGCCAGCTGATTCCAAAATGGGGTAAGCGATGGAGCAGATGTGCGAGTTGATGCGCTTCAAGTCGCTGATCAGATCGATGTGCAGCGAACTGGTTTCGATGCTCTCGGTGGTGTTGTCTTGCAAGCGATTCAAGTGGCTGGCGGCGTACTCATGTTCCAACTCGCGAAAGCGCGCCTTTTCTTCAAGCAGCCGCTTGGCTTCGCGCACATTGCCACCCAGAAAAACGCTCATGCCCAGTCGCAAGTTGGTGATCAGGCGCTCATGCAGATGAACGATCTCTGCCATGCCTGCTTCCGAGAAACTGCGGTCTTTGCGGATCTTTTTGTCCTCAACGTCTTGCAAGATGCGCTCAATGATGTCGCCGATTTGTTCCATGTTGATGGTGAATGACATCACATCGGTCCAGCGACGACTTTCGCCCTCCGAGAGGCTTTCGCGTGATATTTGTGTCAGGTATAGCTTGATGGCGGTGTAGAGCTCATCGACCGTGTCGTCTTGCTGACGCAGTTGCTCGGCCAGCACCAAGTCGTTGTTGCGGATGACCGGCAAGACACCGCGCAACATGGTTTCAACCACATCGGCTTGATGCAGGGCTTCACGTTCGGCGCACGAAATCGCCAAAGACGGCGTGCTGAGCGCGACCAAGTCCAAATGTTGGGGGCGCAAATTGGCCAGATTGGTCGGGGCCACCATCCAGCGATCCATGGCTTTGCCCATCGGTCCGGTGAACGCCATAAACAACCCAGCCAGACAGACATTGAAGCAAAGATGAAACACAACGACTTGCTGATCAATGCTGCCAACCCACTCCAGCAGCAAATCGTGAACGTGGGCAAGAAAGGGATCGCGACGATGGCACCAGCGATCTTGAAAAGCAGATTCCCCAAAGGCAATCGTCGGGCCTCGATGGGTGCCTTGGCGGTGGTGAGTACGGCCAAGATACCGCTGCCGAGATTGGCGCCGACCACCAGCCCGAGGGCAACGGTTTCTGGGACCAAGCCTGAAACGGCCAAGGTCGCGGTCAGCAAGACGATGGCCAAACTGGAGTAGGCCATCACGGTCAGGAAAGAGCCGACCACGATGTCGAACAGCACCTCGTTGGGCAACGCCACCAGCAGGCCGCGGATGGCTGGAGCCTCGATCATCGGGCGGGTGTTTTGGATGATGAGTTGCAGGGCCAGCGTGATCAGGCCTAAGCCAATGGCGACGCGGCCCAAGCGGCCAGCCGTGGTTTTCTGGCGGGAAACGTAGAGCACCACACCCACAAAGATCAGCAGAGGCGACAACCATGACAGATCCAGTGAGAACACCACAGCCATCAAGCTGGAACCCACATCCGCACCGAGCATCACCGTCAGTGCGGCAGAAGTGGTGACGAGATTTCGATCGAGAAAGGACGCCACGATCATGCATGTCGCCGTGGCTGACTGCACCAAGCTAGTGACCCCCAATCCCGCTAACAGTGCTCGTGGTTTGGAGCCGAGGCTGGTCGCCAAAACATGACGCAGGCTTTCACCGAAAACGCTGAGGATACCCGTGCGCACGGTTTGGGTTCCCCAGACCAACAGGGCGATGGCAGCAAGGAGATTGAGTAAATGGAGCATGGCGTCATTGTTAAACAGTTTTATTGAATGTGTGGTTGTTCACAAAATAAGCGCACGATTATTCTTTGATGGTATTTGACTGTAAGTACTGACCTTTAAAAACATAAGGGTAAGCATTGAATGCAAATGAATGTAATACGGCGTGAGTGACTCGTAACGATGTGGAGCTTTCACGGTATTTTGTTTTGGGGTTGGCGGTAGCGGGTGGCTTGTAAGGTTCTGTTGGCTGTTGATGGTGCAAGATTCGTTCGCCCTGTTTCAGTAAGCATCGCGACTATGAAATCGTGATCGATACTTTGATGGAAATCAAAGTGGTGGGAGTTTCATCGACGTGTGATGCACTGAAACGAAGTTCAGTCGCAGTTTGTGTGCCGTGCATCCGGCACATCCTGCGGAATACAGACAGATCCCATGGATGGAGGATGACGATGTCCTATGAATCTCAGTCTTCGTTGCGAAGACGCGCAGCGGTTGCTGTGTTTTCCAACGTGCTCGATGAGACTGCCCTGCTTGATGCCCTTTGGCTGCAACATGAGTCAATGCGGGGTGAGTCGGTGTCCGATGTCATCGCATTCGTTGATGCTATCGGCGCCAAGCATCAGTTGGATGCTGCAACCCGCAAGCGCCTGTATGGTAGTTTTTCAGTACGTTGAAAGCTTTGGAAGCAAGCTTGCCAGATGATCCGTGGCCCAAGATGCAGGCCCAGCAGTTGGCTCGCATGGCCGAAATCCGCGCTGCTGAACCACCACCGCCGCCGCCGCCGCCAGCACCGGTATACGTGCCTCAACCTGTGCCTAGGCCCGTGCCCATTTCTATCCCACAGCCCGTTCCGATCGGGAGCATGGCACCCCCTCCTGTGGTTGTCGCGCCGCCGCTACCCGTCGCACCCGCTGTGACAGCCATGCCGCAAGATCCGCAGATCATCTATGGGGCCGTGATGCGCGCAGCCATCATGGAAATTTACCAATATCACCGCGAAGCCGCCGATACGGTTTGGACGGGTTCTTTGACTGAATTAGAGCGCTCCGATATTTCAGACGCGGTCAAGATGCAGTTCAGCCGTTCGTGGATGCGACCGATGAACGATGACTGGGTGGTTCAGGGCATGACCCTTGAACTGGCTGAGTTGATTCGCATCTTTTTTGTGTCGCTGAGTAAGGCCTTGGGCCGTGTTGGTGCAGACCAGATTTTGGGCCGCGGCGTTGCTGCCGCAGAAAAAATGCCGGAAGCCCGCAAATTTTCACCCAAGCGACTGCTTTCATCCCTGTGATTTTGTGATCATCTGATCAAACTAGGAGGCATCTATGTCAAACATATCAGCCGGTTCTGAAGATCCGGTGGATCAGGAGAAATCCTATTCGTATCAACCGATGACAGCCGGAGAGCGGAAGGTCATTTTCGCGTCTTCACTTGGCACGGTGTTCGAGTGGTACGACTTCTACCTTTATGGTTCGCTGGCGGGAATTATCGCCAAACAGTTTTTTCGGGCCTTGATCCCACATCGGGCTTCATTTTTGCGCTCTTGGCTTTTGCGGCTGGTTTTATCGTCCGTCCTTTTGGAGCACTGATTTTCGGTCGCTTTGGCGACATGGTCGGTCGTAAATACACCTTCCTGATCACGATTCTGATCATGGGCTCCTCCACCTTCATCGTGGGGATCTTGCCCAGCTACGCTTCGATTGGTATGGCGGCTCCGATTCTGTTGATCGTCTTGCGCATGGCCCAAGGTCTGGCGCTGGGTGGTGAGTACGGTGGTGCGGCAACGTATGTGGCTGAACATGCACCGCAAAACAAGCGCGGTGCCTACACCTCTTGGATTCAAACCACTGCGACGCTGGGTTTGTTCCTGTCGCTGGTGGTGATTCTGGGTGTGCGGACCTACCTTGGTGAAGCTGTGTTTGCTGACTGGGGCTGGCGCGTGCCGTTCCTCGTTTCCATCGTGCTGCTGGGCGTGTCGGTCTGGATTCGTATGAGCATGAACGAATCGCCCGCTTTCCAGAAGATGAAAGACGAGGGTGCGATTTCTCAAGCACCGTTGTCTGAATCGTTTGGCGAATGGAAGAACCTGAAGGTGGTGCTGTTGGGCCTGTTTGGTCTGGTGGCCGGTCAGGCGGTGATCTGGTACACGGGCCAGTTCTACGCGTTGTTTTTCCTGACCAGCGTGCTGAAGGTCGATAGCACCACCGCCAACATGATGGTGGCTGTGGCGCTGATGCTTGGTACACCGTTCTTCGTCATCTTCGGTACCTTGTCCGACCGTATTGGTCGTAAGCCGATCATCCTGTTGGGTTTGGCTCTGGCTGCGTTGACGTACTTCTCGCTGTTCCGTGAGCTGACAGAAGCCGCCAATCCTGATTTGTCGAAGGCGCAAGCCTCGGTGCGCTTGGTGGTCAAGGCTGATCCAGTGACCTGCTCGTTCCAAGGCAGCCCGATCGCTCGTGAAATCGACTTCACCTCCTCATGCGATATCGCCAAGCGTGCTCTGGCCCAATCGGCCGCTAGCTATATCAACGAGACGCTGCCGTCGGGAAGTTCGGCGCTGGTGAAGATCGGTGACAAGGAAATCTTTGCGCCGAACGCCATGCTTAACGCTGATGGCAATAAGTTCGATGCATCGAGTGCCCAAGCCATTGCTGACTTCAAGGCTGATCTGAAGGCTGCGCTGGTTGAGGCGGGTTACCCGACCAAGGCGGATCCAGAAAAGATCAACCACGTCAAGATCGTCATCATCCTGACCATCTTGGTGATCTACGTGACTATGGTCTACGGTCCGATCGCAGCAACGCTGGTTGAGTTGTTCCCGACGCGGATCCGTTACAGCTCGATGAGCTTGGCTTACCACATCGGTAACGGTTGGTTCGGTGGTCTGATGCCCACCATCGCGTTTGCGATGGTGGCCCAGAACGGCGACATCTACTTCGGCCTGTGGTACCCGATCGCCATCATCGCGATGACCTTTTTGATCGGCCTGTTCTTCATCCGTGAAACCAAGGATGTGGACATCTACGCCAAGTACCTGTACTGGCACCCGAACAAGATGAAGTGATTCATCTTCGGTTCTAGTCCGATCAACCCCGGCCTTCTGGCCGGGGTTTTGCTTTTTAGGCCAAGAGTTTTTGCAGCGCTGGCAACCACGGAGCTAAATGCTCGGCCACGCTGTCGCGCACGGTATCGACGATCACTTGGGTGCTACGCTCAATCTCGATGTTGAGCGAGGCACCCACTTGTTTGTGACCAAAGGTCGTCATGCGCAGGGTTTCGGGGATCAACCAAACTTCGAACCAACCGGCTTGGCGATCAGCATCGGCAAGGGTGAGGCTGGCACCGTTGATGGCGATGTAGCCTTTGGCAAAGATGTAACGCATCCAGGGTGCCGGCACTTGGATGCGCAGCACATGGTTGTTTTCGGGTTGACGGATGCTGGTCAAGGTGGCGGTGAAATCCACATGACCCGACAAAGGATGCCCACCGATTTCAGCCCCATCGCGAGCAGCGCGCTCGACGTTGATCGGGTCGCCCACGTTGAAGCGGCCCAAGGTGGTCAGCGTCAAGGTTTGTTGCATGACGTCAAACTGCGCTTGCCCGGCGGATAACGTGGTGACGGTCAGACAAACACCGTCGCAAGCGACGCTGGCGCCGATCTCTAAACCTTGGTCAAACCCCCTGGGGAAACTCAGTGTGAAGGTGCGCAAACCGGGACGGTCGGTGATGGCGCGGATGTGGGCGATGCCCTGAACAATGCCAGTGAACATAGAAATGTTAGGTTGAAGACGGCTGAGCAAGATCGCTCAGCCGTTGCTGCCAGCTTGCGGCCTCAAAGCCCACGCTGATGTGACCGTCGGGCCATTCGACCACCGGCCGCTTGATGAGGATGGGTTGCTCCAGCATCAGCAAACGGGCACTGACGGGACCATCGACGGCGCTGCGCACATAGTCGTCTAGGCCTCGCCATGTGGTGCTGCGTCGATTCAGAAGCACTTCCCAGCCGACACTGACGAGCCAGCGATCAAGACAGGTTTCGAGATGGGGGAGTTGGCGGTAGTCGTGAAAGATGTAGGGGCGATCAACCGCTTCGAGGGCCGCACGGGCCTTTCTCACGGCGTCGCAATTCGGAATCCCGTAGACGATGGTGGGCATCAAGGATCTCGCTTTCAGCTTGGGGCGTGGGGTGGGTGGATCGACGGATTATTGTCGTGCCGTTCGCGCATTCGAGGGCAGAGCGGCCGGGTGGCTACAGCGGTAGGGATTGATGTCCAAACCACCTCGCCGGGTGTAGCGAGCGTAGACCGAGAGTTTTGAGGGGCGGCAGCGAGTCCAGATGTCCATAAAGATGCGTTCAACACACTGTTCATGGAATTCATCGTGACCCCGGTAGCTGACCAGATAGCGCAGTAAACCAGCCTGATCGATGGTGGCACCGGTGTACGTGATCTGAACACTACCCCAATCGGGTTGATGAGTGATGAGGCAATTGCTCTTGAGCAAATGAGAGACAAAGGTTTCAGTGACGGGCGGTTCAGTGTGATCCGCGCTCAATAGGTCAGGTGTTGGGGTGTAGTGCGTGCATTCCAGATCCAGACGGTCCAGATCAAGGCCATGCAGTGGGGCAATCACTTGGGTATGAAATTGATCGGGCAGCGTCAGACGCACACCCACGCGTAAGCCACAGGCAGTACTTAGATCCGTGATCAGGTGTTGCTGAACCACTTCATGCGCGTCAAAGCGGCTCATGTTGAAGCTGTTCAGATAGAGCTTCAACGATTTGCTTTCGATGATGGAGATTGAATCGCTGGGAATCACGAAGTGGGCGAGGGCCACCTGTGGTTTGCCCTTGGTATTGAGCCAAGACAACTCATACGCAGTCCACAGGTCTGCTCCGACGAAAGGCGGTTGACCTTGGATGCCGATGTCAGTGCGTTTGTCGGCGCGTGGCAAGGAAAACAGCAGCGTTGGATCGTAGGCGTCGCTGTAGGTGACGGCTTGTCCGAGGGGGGAGTCAGTGATCATGGCGGCAGGCACAAGCCTAAAAATGGCAACGCCCGCGATGGTAGCGGGCGTCGTCGGTTTCGGGCCTTGTAACGGGGCTTGCCCGCTTGGCTTGGCGTCATGGGGTACCTATTACATGTGAATCGCGTGGTGACCACCTGCATGGCGTGAAACCTTGGCGCGGTAGATGGCTCGGGTTGTGGTCACGGTGGAGGGGTGGTTGACCTCGAAGGCGGTCTTATGCAGCAAACCAGTCATGGCACTGGCAACGGCACCCAAGGCCCAGAAAATAAAAGCCAACGCTATAGATGTGAACCCTGTCTTCACCGACAGGTGCTCCGTAGACGGCCAGATCCAAAGGATCAACCAGCCCGAAGAATATCAACTCCGCTACCACAGCAACCATGAAGGCTGGCCAAAGGACCGATGCAACACGCTGAGTAAGATTCGAACTCATCACAGACTCCTAAACAGGTTGATTGACGGTTACGGACAAGAATGTTTAAGACCACGTAATCAATGTACGTCAAATTAGGTTTAATTTGTCCAAGATAAGGTTGGATCTTTATTAAACTTAAGAATTGTCCAAGAAACCGTGATGGCTTTGGCATGTTGTGGTTAAGGTGTCGGTGTCATCCAGTGGGGAAGCCACAAAACCAGGTTGGGTAGCAAGGTCATGGCCAGCAACACGGCCAGCAAGGCCAGCAGAAACGGCCAGCCTTCTTTCAGCATGGCTTTGATCGGGATGCCCGTGAGCGCATGGGTGACGAATAGCAGCATGCCAAAGGGCGGGGTGATCAGGCCGATCATCATGTTGACGATCACCACCACCCCAAAATGCACGGGATCAATCCCCAGCTCGCGCACGCTGGGCAAAAGCATCGGCACGAACACCAGCAGCATCACGGTGGTGTCGAGAAAGCAACCCAGCACCAGGAACAGGCCGTTGACCAAGAGCAAAAAGCCGGTTGGGCCCAGATGTTGCTCTTGCACATAGCCGGCGACCAATCTGGGGACGCCTTCGGCGGTGAAAGCGTAGTTCAGCATGAAGGCCCCGGCGATCACCACCGTGATGACGGCGCTGGCGCGGGCTGATTCAAGGAAAACCTGATACAGGTCCCGCCAGCTCAAGGCGTGGTAGACCACGGTGGACAAGATCAAGGCGTGCAGGGCAGCGACGGCAGCCGCTTCGGTGGGGGTAAACGCGCCGGTGTAAAGCCCGGTGAGCAACACGATGGGCAGTGATAGCGGCAGCGCGGCACGACCGATCAGCCGAGGCCAGTGCGCCAAGGGCACTGGCTCTTCTTTGGGCATGTTGCGCTTGGTGGCGATCCACTGCACCGTGATCATCAGGGCCCCAGCCATCAACAGACCTGGCACCACGCCGCCCATGAACAAGGCCCCAACCGACGTGCCCGAAACCAAAGCGTAGATCACCATCGGAATGGATGGCGGAATGATCGGCCCGATGGTGGCGCTGGCCACGACCACCGCACCGGCAAATCCCGGTGAGTATTCGGGCTTTTTAAGCATCTGGCGCAGGGTGACCAGACCCGGCCCGGCTGCGTCGGCCAAGGCGCTGCCGCTCATGCCTGAAAAGATCACGCTGACCAAGATGTCTACCTGTGCCAGCCCGCCACGCAGGCGGCCGACCAAGAGGCGGCAGAAGTCGAAGATGCGCTCGCTGATCGTGCCAGCGTTCATCAAGTTGGCCGCCAGAATGAAGAGCGGCACAGCCAGCAACACGGAGCTGTTTACCAAGCCGCCCAAGGTTTGCTCAGCCACCAAGCCGAGTTCTTGATGCGTGACGATCAGATAAGCCACGCCGCTGGCGAGCATCGACAGGCCGACCGGGGCGCGTAGCAGCAAGCCGAGGGTCATCACGGCCAGCAGGGTCCACATGCCGGTGCTCATCGAAGGGCGCTCCCGATCTCGTTCCAAAGGGCTCGCAGGCTTTTGAGGGCCACGGCACAGAGCAAAAAGAGGAACGGGGCATCCACCCACATCCACGGTAGATCCATCACGGGCGTGTTCTCACGGGCCATGAAGTGGATGTAATCCCAGCTGCCCGGCACCGCCCAACCCATCAAGCCGCCGATCAGCAGGTGAGCAGCGATGCGCAGCCCGCGTTGCACGCGAGGGGGCACAGGTTGTAGAGCAGATCGAAGCGGACGTGTTCTTCTTCTTTCAAGACGAAACTGGCCCCCCAAAGCACGATCCAGAGGTACAGCACCATCACCAGCTCGTCGGTCCATGGCAAGGGCCGATCAAGGATGAAACGCGCGCTGATCTGGACGATGAAGACCGTGAACAGGGCGATAAAGAGCCCCACAGCCATCCCATCGGCACCGTGTTGAAAACGCCGCCGTAGACGCGATAGACGATTCATTTTGTGGCCTGAATGCGATCCAGCAGCCCAGCAGCCCAGCTGCGGGCGTAGTCCGAGCTGCGGTAGGTGTCTTGAACTTTTTGACGGAAGGCGGCGACATCGGGGGTGGTCACCGTCAAGCCCTGCTTCTTGAAGGCTTCGAGCAACTGCGCTTCTTCTTGCAAGCGGTGTTCATTGTTGAAGCGTGCTGCTGCTTGAGCGGCTTCTCGAACCTTGGTTTGTTGCGCCGGGCTCAGGCTCTGCCAAGTCTTGTCGGCCAAGGTGATGAACAGGCTGTCTACCAGATGCTGGGTCAGAACGATCTGGGCCAAGACTTCGTTGAATTTGGTGGCGCGCAGGGTGGGCAGCGGGTTGTCTTCGGCATCGATCGTGCCGGTTTTGAGTCCCATGTAGACCTCGCCCAAGGTCAGCGGCATGGCCGAAGCTCCGAGGGCGTTGCCCACGTTCACGATTTGCTGCTGGAGTGGGTTGGCAGCATTGATCAGCAAGTCGTT
>NZ_JH660695.1:0-3367 GCF_000262525.1 Leptothrix ochracea L12 | reverse complement strand
GAGATTTTGCCTGTAAACGTAATCCCTGTCAAGGGTGTGGGTATTAAATCATTCGGGCAAGCACCCATTCTTTTTTTGTCGTGTGCCGCGTAAAGTGCCGCTCACTGTCAGCGCTCGCAAGAGCTGCTGACCTTGGTGGGGCCCGAGGAGACAAGTCCTGCAACGCATTCCTCTAGATGCGCTGCTCTTTCAAAGCCTGATGCGGCACAGCATCTGAAAAGCGCCGAGACCTTTCTCTCGGCGCTTTTTTATGCCTGCAACGCGCTCACGGGTGCACATGACCCACATCGGTTGAAAGCGCCTCACCCGAGCGATAGGGCAGCACCAAGCCATGAGACGCATCCTCCACTGCCCACGCTTGGATGATCGGTGCTTGCGATCGCACGCTGCCAAAGATGGTGGCAAACGCAACATCGGCAGCATCACGCCCGGTTCCCAGACGCACGAAAGCCATCGGGATGGCTGTGCCCGAGGCATCAAAGATGTACCAGCGATCCCCCACATAGGCTTCGACATAGGCATGGAAGTCCGGCGGCCCCAAGGCAGGATCGGCGCCAAAGTCAGTGCCCGTGGCAAAACGTGCCGGAATGTTGACCGCGCGGCACAGCGCAATCATCAAATGGGCAAAGTCGCGACACACCCCCACACGCTCGATAAGCGTGTCAAAGGCCGAGGTGGTGGAGTTCGAGACATTCGAGGTGAAGCGCACATGGCTCTTGACCCAATCTTGAATGGCTTTGACGCGCCCATAGCCGCGCCACAAGCCACCGAACTCATCGCTGGCCAAACGCAGCAGCCGGTCCGACTGGCAGTAGCGGCTTGGGTAGATGTAGCTGATCACCTCGGGCGGCAGCAGATGCACCGGCACCTCATCAAGCGTCGTTGGGTCGGCGACATGGTGCGTCAGATCAATCGTCGCGGCGTACGACACCTTGAGCTGCCCCGGCAGCGCCCGCAGGCGCATGTAGCGGGTGTGGGTTGCGGGGTCGGTGTGGATGATCGGCTGCACCGGCTGACTCAGGACCAGCCGCTCCGCCGAAACATGCTGGCTTGGCGTGTGGGCGGCGTGAATGTTGAACACGAAGTCCGCACCAGGCGGATCGATCTCGTAGTTCAGTTCCACGTGCAGTTGGATGCGAATCATCTTTCGGTCCACACCGCGCTGCAACACGGCTGTCCCTGAAGTGTTTGAAGGTGTCATCGGCACAGTATGCACGCCCACAAGGGTTCACCCTTATCCATACTTCAACCCAACGGCCATCTCACATCACTGGGCTGTGGGCATCACAAACTCAGCGCCCTTGGCTGTGCTTTCGGGCCAACGCTGCATGACCGATTTCTGCTTGGTATAGAAGCGCACGCCCTCCTCGCCGTAGGCATGCATATCGCCAAAGAGGCTCCGCTTCCAGCCGCCAAAGCCGTGCCAAGCCATCGGCACCGGAATCGGCACATTGATGCCCACCATGCCCACTTGGATCTGGCGCGCGAACTCTCGTGCGGTGTTGCCGTCGCGGGTGTAGCAGGCCACACCGTTGCCGAACTCGTGGGCGTTGATCAGATCCACCGCCTCGGCAAAGGTCTGGGCACGCACGCAGGCCAGCACCGGGCCGAAGATCTCTTCCTTATAGATACGCATATCGGGCGTGACGTGATCGAACAGCGTGGCGCCAGTGAAGAAACCGTTCTCGAAGCCCGGCACCGTGTAGCCCCGACCGTCCACCACCAGCGTGGCGCCCTCGTCCACCCCAAGGCCGATGTAGCCCTCGATGCGATCCCGTGCTTCGGCGGTGACGATCGGCCCCATCTCGGCGTCAAGCGCCATGCCGTGCTTGATCTTGAGCGCCCGCACCCGCTCAGCCACCTTGGGAATCACTTGATGGGCGATCTCGTCGCCCACAAACACCGCCACCGAAATCGCCATGCAGCGCTCGCCCGCTGAGCCATAGGCCGCGCCGATCAGCGCGTCCACCGTTTGCTCAACGTCAGCATCGGGCATCACCACCATGTGGTTCTTGGCGCCACCCAGCGCCTGCACACGCTTGCCGTGGTGCGCACCCCTCTCATAGATGGATTGGGCGATCGGGGTGGAGCCCACAAAACTGAGGGCTTTGACATCCGGATGCCCCAGCAGCGCATCCACCGCCAGCTTGTCACCTTGCACCACGTTGAAGACCCCGGCAGGCAGACCAGCCTTCGTCAGCAGCTCTGCCATGAAAATCGAAGCACTCGGGTCGCGCTCGCTCGGCTTCAAGACAAAGGTGTTGCCGCAAGCAATCGCCACCGGGAACATCCAGCACGGCACCATGACGGGGAAGTTGAACGGCGTCACACCCGCCACCACGCCCAAGGCTTGGCGCACGGTCCAGTTGTCGATGCCAGTCGAAACCTGCTCGGTGTAATCACCCTTGAGCAACTGCGGGATGCCGCAAGCGAACTCGATGATCTCGATACCGCGTGTGACTTCGCCTTGAGCATCGGTGAAAACCTTGCCGTGTTCGGCGGTGATCATCGCGGCCAGCTCGTCGCGGTGCTGATTCATCAGCGCGAGGAAGGCATTCATGACGCGGGCGCGGCGGATGGTGGGCGTCGCCGACCAAGCTGGGAAAGCAGCCCGAGCCGCCGCCACAGCGACATCCACCTCTGCGGCGCTGGCCAACGCCACGTGGCGTGCCACAACGCCAGTGGCCGGGTTGTAAACCGCTTGGCGCCGGCCACTCTGACTAGGCACGCTGACCCCGTGGATGAAGTGCGGGATGTCGATAGGGGCGACGCTGGCGGTATGGGGCGTGGGCTGGCTCATGGATGTCTCTGGTTTTGACGGCGTTGCAGTCTAGGCAGACGGAGCGTGCAAAACCAGCGTGCGTTGCTGGATACACTGTTCACGTTCAAGAACAGTGGTTTGCATAAATCTGGAACAAAGCTCATGGATCTGCGTCGTATCGATCAGCTCTGGTCGCACGTGCACTGGCTCACCGTCTTGGGGGATTTGGGCAGCTACACAGCGGCAGCCCAGCGCTTGGGCGTGAGCAAAGCCGCCATGAGCCAGCGCATCAGCGAACTCGAACGCGCTGCCGGCGTGCCGCTGGTACAGCGCACCACCCGCAGCGTGCGCCTCACCGAAGCGGGTCAGCAGTTGACCGACGCCACCCGTGGAGCCTTTGAGCACATTGAGCGCGGCTTTGCCAGCGTGCGTGATTTGGCGGGCGGAGCACCGCGTGGGCTGTTGCGGGTCACCGCCCCCGTCGCTTTGGGCCGCCAGCGCATCGTGCCGCTGCTACCGGACTTCTTGCGCGCTCATCCCGAGATCCGTATCGAACTTGACCTGTCCGACCGGCTGGTGCCGCTGGCACAAGAAGGCTTTGATCTG
>NZ_JH660694.1:0-4668 GCF_000262525.1 Leptothrix ochracea L12 | reverse complement strand
GGGGCTCCATGGGGGTCCTCCGGGGTCCTGAGTTGTGTAGGATCAGCAGCTGTATGCTCATCCAGTGGCTGGATTTTTATACAGGCGTGCATCTATGACAAGTTCTTCCATGAACTCCGACACCATCGTCGTTTTGGGAACCGGTGGCACCATCGCTGGCCGAGCAGATCGAGCCACCGATCAGGTCGGTTATGTGGCCGCACAACTGGCGGTCGCGGATCTACTCACAGGTCTGGGGCCGGTATCGCCAGCCGGTGAGCCGTGGTGCGTGGAGGCCGAACAGGTGGCGCAGCTCGACAGCAAAGACATGTCACACGCCGTCTGGCAAGACTTGGCGACACGCGTGGCGCAGCACGTGGCAAGGCCAGACGTGCAGGGCGTGGTGATCACCCACGGCACGGACACGCTCGAAGAGACGGCCTATTTCCTCCATCGGGTGTTGGCCCCCACCAAGCCGGTGGTATTGACTGCGGCCATGCGCCCAGCCACCTCTTTA
Source organism: Leptothrix ochracea L12 (assembly GCF_000262525.1). NCBI lineage: Bacteria > Pseudomonadati > Pseudomonadota > Betaproteobacteria > Burkholderiales > Sphaerotilaceae > Leptothrix > Leptothrix ochracea. The sequence continues at coordinate 4,172 of NZ_JH660694.1, read as the reverse complement.
CAGGCAGACGGCCCACAAAACTTGGCTGACGCCTTGAGCGTGGTGGCGACTGCTGCGCAAACGGGTGCCCAAGGCGTCTTGGTGGTCATGGCTGGATATATCCACAGTGCCTGGGACATTCGCAAGCTTCATACCCATCGACTTGAGGCTTTCAGCTCGGGCGATGCCGGTCCGCTGGGTGTGATGGCCCAAGGCAGCTTGCGACGCTTTCGACCGTGGGACACCTTGGATCCCAAAGCTCAGGCGGTGTCCATGCCTTATGGCTTGGATCTGGTTCAAACGCCGGTGAACACTTGGCCCAAGGTGGCGATCTTGCTTAGTCATGCTGGGCATGACGAAAGCCTGCTCCGTGCGCAACTTCAGGGCTGGATCGACGCGGGCGTGCGAGGTGTGATCTTGGCAGGCACGGGTAACGCCACCTTGCATCACGGCATCACAGCCGCGCTTGAACATGTGGACCCCGACCGAACACAGCTGGCCCGAATGATCTGCAGCCGCTGTGCCCTCGGCCCCATCCTGCGAGCCGATCCTGATCCGGCGGCACAACACCTTGATCTATCTCCAGTGCAGGCAAGAATTGAGCTGATGTTGCGTTTGATGCGTGCATCGAAGGTGGCATGATTCCGTTACAAAACACGGAGGAGTCATCGTGAAATCGCACATTCAACGACCCACAGGCGCCTTTGTCGGCGCGTCTTGGGCGGCACTGTTTATCGGGGCACTGACTTACTTGATCGGACTGTGGAATGCCAGCATGCTTTTGAGCGTCAAGGGCTTTTATTTCACCGTTTTGATGTACGGCTTGTTCTCGGCTGTATCCCTGCAGAAATCGGTGCGCGACCGCCTTGAAGGCATGTCGGTCAGTGGCATTTACTTTGGTTTGTGTTGGTTCTCGCTGGGTCTGTCGGTGCTTTTGCTCAGCGTGGGTTTGTGGAACGCCGACATCACGCAAAGCGAAAAAGGCTTTTACGCCATGTCGTTTCTGCTGAGTCTGTTTGCAGCGGTGGCGGTGCAGAAAAACGTGCGCGATCTGGCGTTCTTTGACGACGAAGACATCCCGGCCTCAGCCGATGGCACTGGCACCGGCAACGGCCCCCATGGGGCCTGAAGCGGGGTAGGCGCTCCTTATGCAGTACGTTGTGATCACATTTGGCACCGAGGGCGATACCCGCCCCTTGGTAGGCGTGTGCCGCGCTTTGATGGACGCAGGCCACGGTGTCAAGTTGCTGGCGGATCGATCCACGCTCGACACGGCCAAGGCTTTGGGGGTTTCGACCTTGGCTTTGGCCGGTGACATGAAGGCCACCGTGGCACCGGGCGGCGCACTGTCGCGTTTGATGATGGAGGGCGGTGATGCCTCGCTGATGGCCAAGGCCGTGGCAAAAATCGCCAACGAGCACACCACGCAGTGGCTGCAAGCCGTGCTGACTGAAGCTCGTGCAATGAAGGCCGATGCCGTGCTGTTCTCTGGCATCGCGAGTTATGTAGGGCTGGCTGCTGCCGATTATCTGGGGGTGCCTGCCATCGGCTTGGGGTTGTGGCCGATATCGCCCACGCGTGATTTCCCGTCCCCTTTGCTGCCCCCCATGCGCATGCCGGGTTGGCTCAATCGACTCAGCCACCAAGGGGTCAATGCGGTGTCGTGGCGCATGTTTCGCAAGACGATTCAGAGCGCTCAGCGGGCGGTCAATAGCCCTCAAACACCGCGCCAAAAGGCTTGGACGAATTACCCGATCCTCTATGGTGTGTCCCAGCATCTGATCCCTCGACCGGCAGATTGGTCCGAGCTGTGGCAGATCTGTGGCGCTTGGTCAGCACCTTCTGCCAAACCTTGGAGACCCGCGCCGGCTTTGGCCAACTTTCTCAAAGATGGGCCTGCGCCGATCTACATCGGTTTTGGCAGCATGGCTGGGTTTGATCAGCGCACGTTGTTGACCACCTTGATCGAAGCGGTCGATGGCCGACGGGTGGTGTTTTTTCCCGGTTGGAGTGGCATCACAGCCATCGACTTACCGCGCAACTTCTGCCTGATCGGTGCCACCCCGCACGAGCAGCTGTTTCCGCTCATGTCGATGGTGATGCATCACGGTGGGGCTGGCACCACGCATACGGCGGCCCGCGCGGGCGTGCCTTCAGTGGTGATCCCCTTTGCGGGCGATCAATTCTTTTGGGCGGATCGACTGGCCCGGGCTGGGGTGGCGCCTCCTGCGGTGCCACATACCCGTATTCATCCTGCGCGGCTCAAGGCCATGATTGCGTGGGCGCAGCGCGACGAAGTCCGCTCCCGCGCCCAAGCGCTGGGTCAAGCGATGGCTGAGGAACATGGCGTGCAGGTGGCCGTTGAACTCATTGAAAAGTACAGCCGCCGTGGCCGCACCTGAGCTCGCATCTCAGCTCGCACCTCAGCTGGATTGCCAGCACTGCGGTGCGTGTTGCAGCGCGTTCCGGGTCTCGTTCTATTGGGCCGAGGCGGACGTCTTTGGCTTGCCAGAAGAGATGATCGAACGGGTCACGCCGCTTTACAGTTGCATGGCCGGCACGAACGCCAGCGCACCGCGCTGCGTGGCCCTGACTGGCACGTTGGGCGAAGGGGTGAGCTGCTCGATCTACGCGCAACGCCCCTCGCCGTGCCGCGAAGTTCAAACGGGCGACGCTCAATGCCTGCGGGCTCGATCGCTCAAGGGGCTCGATGTGCTCACACCGCTTCCTGGGCTTCGTGACGCTGCTGCTCGGTCATGACCAAGGCCCCGAGTTCACGCTTCAACGCATTGAAGGCCGGATCGGCGGGGTCGCGGGGCCGGGGTAGATCGACGCGCTGATCGCGTTTGATGGTGCCAGGTCGATAGGTCATGACGATGATCCGGTCGGCCAGATAGATCGACTCCTCGATCGAGTGCGTCACAAACAGCACCGTCTTGCCAAAGCGCTGCCAAATGCGCAGCAACTCGTCTTGCAAGCTGCGTCGGGTCAGGGCGTCGAGCGCGCCAAAAGGTTCGTCCATCAGCATCACGGGCGAATCCATCGCCAACACGCGGGCGATGGCCACCCGCTGGCGCATGCCGCCTGAGAGGTCTTTGGGGAAGCGATCGCGAAAGTCGCGCAGCTTGAAGACGTCGAGCAATTCATCGACCCGCGCGGCGATGTCGGTCGGGTTTTTGCGCGTGGCGCGGTCCTGAACCTCCATGGCGAAGGCGATGTTGCCTGCCACGGTCATCCACGGAAAAAGGGCGTACTCCTGAAACACCATGCCCCGATCCGGTCCGGGTGCGCGCACCACCGCGTCGCCAACACGGATAGCGCCGCTGCTGGGCAGCGAGAAGCCGGCCACGGCGTTGAGCAAGGTCGATTTGCCGCACCCCGAAGGCCCCAGCAGACACACGAACTCGCCTTGGGCGATCGACAACTGAATGTTTTGCAGGGCCACCACCTCCCGCCCTTGGCTGGCGTAGACCTTGTGGACTTGATCGATGTGAATGTGCGTCATGGTTCGTCTTCTCTTGGGCTCAATCTTGCTCAAGGCCGCGATGCCAGCGCAGCAGATGCTGATTGAGGCGACTCACCAAGGTATCCAGCCCCAGCCCCAGCAAGCCGATGGTGAGCATGCCGGCGATGATCTTGTCGGACCACATGAATTCGCGCGCTTCCAGAATGCGAAAGCCCAAACCGTTGTTGACGGCGATCATCTCCGAGACGATCACCACGATGAAAGCGGTGCCGATGCCGATGCGCACCCCCGCCAAGATGTAGGGCGTGGCGGCAGGCAGGATCACCCGGGTGAAGAGCGTCCAGCGCCCGACCCCGAGGTTGCGCGCCGCCCGCAGATAAATGCTATCGACGTTGCGCACCCCGGCGATGGTGTTCATCAGGACCGGAAAGAACGCGCCCAAGGCGATCAGGAACACCGAGGGCGGATTGCCCAAGCCAAACCAAAGGATCGCCAGCGGGATGTAGGCGATGGGCGGGATGGGCCGCAGCACCTGCATCATCGGGTTGAACAGGGCGTAGATCCGGGGACTGGCCCCCATCACCAGCCCCAGCGGCAAAGCCAGCACCAAGCCCACGGCAAAACCCACCACCACGCGGTAGAGGCTGCCCAAGGCGTCGTCGATCATCTCGCCCGACAGCAGCCAAGCCAGCCAGCTTTGCTGCGTCGGCTCCCACGGCGCGGCGGG
>NZ_JH660693.1:45767-49545 GCF_000262525.1 Leptothrix ochracea L12 | reverse complement strand
GAGCTTGCTGCGGGCGCTGCCCACCCAAGGCCACGCCACATGCGCCAGAAGCGGCTGCCAGCAACACGCCCACATTGCGATCGGCCCAAAGATTGGCGTATTGCCGCCAAGAGCCGACCGACTCCTCAAAATTACCCACCACAGCAAACCAGCGGCAGTCAGGCGTACAGGCACAAAATCGATGATCTCGAAAAGCTGCACAAAACGACGCATCAAACGCTCGGACGTCGGTGCCGCTTCACGAGCTTGCTTGTGGCCCCAATAGCGCGAACCAAATTCAGCCATACGGTACAGCACGGCTCCAAGCGGTCCCAACCCACACGCTGAGCCCAAGACAAACCAGAAAAACACGCCAAAAACGTGTCGATGCGCGGCCAAAAGGGCATGCTCAATCACATGGCGCAGCAGTTCGGTCCGGGGCAATTCGCTGGCATCCAGATGACGCCAATCCCGCAACAACGCCCGGGCTTCATCCTCACGCCCTTGCTCCAAAGCGTCACGGATATCGGTGAAGTAATGGCTGAACTGCCGAAAGCCCAAGGTGAAATACAGCACGACCAGATCCCAGCCCAAGGCCAGCACCACGCTGTAGTGATCGAGCAGCACGAAAATCATGCTGACCATCAAAGCCGGAGCGATCACCGTCACCGACCAAACCACCCATGCATGGCGCTCTCGACCAGCGTCGAAGTTCACGCCGGCCCAGCGTGCCCATGCGAGAAATCCTGCGTGCACCGGGTTGGCCAACTGCAAGGGTCGGATCTGCTCAACAATCAAAGCCAATAACACGGCGAGGAAGCTCATGGTGTGATGATACCGGGGCAATGTCGCTTAAAGGAGACAACCAAACCCTGCGTCTCAGGGGCTATCAGGCGCGCAGGAAATGGTAAAGGTTACGCAGCATCCCTGCTGTCGCCCCCCAGATAAAGTAGCCCTGATCATTCGGCCAAGGCATGGAGAAGAAGCTGCGGCGAGCGCCTTGATCCTCAAAGCCGTGCTGCTGGTGATGCTCTGGCGCCATCAGAAACGACAGCGGCACTTCAAAGATCTCAGCGACCTCCTGAGGATCCGGTTGCCAGTGCAAAGGCGGGGTCACCAAGGCCACCACCGGAATGACGCGATACGCGGTGATCGTGGTGTAGCTCGGCAAACAACCGAGAACTTCCACGCGATCCGCCGACAAACCGACTTCTTCTTGGGCTTCGCGCAAGGCGGTCACCACCGCATCCGCATCCTCCGGCTCACTTCGCCCGCCCGGAAAACTGATCTGCCCGGCGTGATCACGCAAATGGGCGGTTCGCTGGGTGAGTAAAACGGTCAGGCCCTCGGGACGCAGCATCAAGGCGATCAACACCGCCGCTTGTGCCAACGGCCGATCTGGCAAGACGCGCCCATCCCCGTGAAGATTGGGCTGCCAAGCAAAAGTCTGTGCAAAACGCTCACGCAGCGCCTGTGGACGCAAGCGTTCAGGCGGCACCGACGGTTGTCCCGCCCCCGTCGCGATGACGGGAATCAGGCGCGGATCACGGATCAAAGCAGGACGAGGCATGGAAAAACCGCCCGAAGGCGGTTTCATCAGCGGCTGAATCAAACGGATCAAGCCAGCTTTTCTTTGATACGTGCCGACTTACCGCTGCGTTCACGCAGGTAGTACAGCTTGGCACGACGCACATCACCGCGACGCTTGACTTCGATCGAAGCGATCAGCGGGCTGTACAGCGGGAAAGTCCGCTCAACGCCTTCGCCGCCAGAGATCTTGCGCACGATGAAGCTGCTGTTGAGGCCGCCATTGCGCTTGGCAATGACCACACCTTCGTAAGCCTGAACGCGCTTACGGGTGCCTTCAACCACGTTGACATTCACGATCACGGTGTCACCGGGAGCGAATGCGGGAATAGTCTTGTTCAGACGAGCGATTTCTTCTTGCTCAAGCTGACGAATCAGATCCATGGAAACTCCTAGGCGATCGTGGCGGCATCCAATGACACATTGACCCGCCAGAGGATCAAAACCGAGCATTATAAACCCAGCTTTGACAAGAGCTTCAGATCCTGCCGACTGAGCAAGCCTTCGCGTCGAGCCTTTTCCAGCAAATCAGGCCGGCGACGCGCGGTCGCCGTCAATTGCTGCTCACGACGCCAGCGGGCAATCTCAGCATGATGGCCGGACATAAGCACCGATGGCACACCTTCGCCCGCATGAACCTCTGGCCGGCTGTAGTGTGGACAATCCAGCAGCCCATCGGAGAAGCTGTCTTGCTGATGCGATTTTTCGTCATTCAGCACCCCAGGCATCAGCCGCGCCACGGCGTCCAAGAGCGTCAAGGCAGGCAGCTCACCGCCTGAAAGCACAAAGTCACCCAAGCTGATTTCTTCCGTGACGTGTCGATCGACAAAACGCTGATCCAAGCCCTCATAGCGCCCGCAAATCAAGATAGCGCCCTCGGGGCTGCGACTGAAAGCCTGCACCCGCGCCTGCGTCAACGGCCGGCCAGCGGGGCTGAACAAGATGACGGGCGGCTGCGGAGTCGTTGACGGTGAGGCAGCAGCGATATCCGCCGCAGCGCGCGCCGCATGCACTGCGGCCAACGCACGCTCAAGCGGATCAATCAACATGACCATGCCAGGCCCACCGCCAAAAGGACGGTCATCAACACGGCGGTAAGCGTTGTCGGCAAAGTCGCGCAAACCCCAGAGCTGCACATCGACTTGGCGCGATTCAAAGGCCCGGCGGGTGACACCGAGGCGCAAAGAGGGCTCAAAAAGCTCTGGAAAGAGCGTCAGGACATCGAAGCGCACGCAGGGCTCAGTAATCGAGGCCCCAATCGGCCACGATGCGCCGCGCTTGCAGATCGACCGAGTCGATGTAGGCGGCGACAAAAGGAATCATGCGTTCAACCGGCTCAGCCTCGGTGCCGGCACTCAGGCGCAACACACTATGCGGGCCGGTGGCGATCAGATCGGTGACCACCCCCAAATCAGCACCCTCGCGATTGACGACCGCCAAGCCGATCAAATCGACCCAGTAGTACTCGTCGGGATCAGCCGTGGGGAAGCTGTTGCGCGACACAAAAACGCGCGCACCCTTCAGGGCTTCGGATGCATTGCGGTCTGGCACTTCTTGGGCCGTGGCGACCACGCCATCACCGTGCTCTTTGGCTTGCGTGATACGCAAAACCTTGGGCAAAGCCGGTGCATCTTTGGGGCGGGGCTTGCCTTCGGGCGGCAGGATAAACCAGCGCTTGGAGGAGAAAACCGCCTGTGGATCGGCGGCATAGGGCTGAACGTGAAACCAGCCCTTCAGGCCCCAAGGCTCAAGGATGCGAGCGACTTCGATCGCATCCTCGGGCCAGGGCAAGTCTTCACCGATATGAATCACTGGGACACTCCCGGTCAAGACATCTGCAGCCGGCTTAGGCCGCCGGAGCGACCTTGGCCTTGGCTTGGCCGATCAGGCGAGCCACGGTCGGGCTAGGCTGAGCGCCATTGCCAACCCAAGCTTCGACACGGTCGAGCGCCACGCGCAGGGCTTCGTCCTTGGCTGAGGCAACCGGGTTGTAAAAACCCACACGCTCCAGATAGCGACCATCACGGCGCTCGCGGCTATCGGCCACGACGATGTTGTAGAAAGGACGCTTCTTGGCGCCGCCACGGGCAAGTCGGATCACGACCATGTTGTTTCCTTGAACCAGTTTGTCAGTGATCCACTGCACCCCGGACACTCAGGATCAGCAGATCGAAAAATAGCTATAAGCCGTCGTATGCATTCTCGGCCCCGT
>NZ_JH660693.1:20234-45667 GCF_000262525.1 Leptothrix ochracea L12 | reverse complement strand
CTCCAAAACACTGCAAATTGGAGCCCCCTTGACCAATCACAAGGTAGGAGCCATCCGCCAAAGGCCACACACTGTGGCCCAGTTGTTCGAAAGAATTGCCGATCAACGAGTTGGCGCTGGAGATCGGCCCCACCGAGCCGGTCGCACCGTTGCCCCAAGTGACCGCACCTTCGTAGTTGGCGCCGCCACGGGCAAGTCGGATCACGACCATGTTGTTTCCTTGAACCAGTTTGTCAGTGATCCACTGCACCCCGGACACTCAGGATCAGCAGATCGAAAAATAGCTATAAGCCGTCGTATGCATTCTCGGCCCCGTTAGATCGCGCTGCGTGGTTTTCAACCGGTCAGCCGTCACCGAAACCCGCCATTATAGGCGGTGAATCTCATAGATCAACCGGGATTCACGCTTAGAACACCCAAAGGCTCAGCTCGTAGGACAGCGCCGCCACCAAAGCCGTCGCAGGGATCGTGAAGATCCACGCCCAGACGATGCTGCTGGCCACCCCCCAACGCACCGAAGAAGCCCGACGCGTCGCACCGACGCCGACGATGGCTCCGGTGATGGTGTGGGTGGTGGACACTGGCACGCCCATGGCGGTGGCGATGAACAGCGTCATGGCCCCGCCTGTTTCGGCGCAAAAGCCGCCCACCGGTTTGAGCTTGGTGATCTTCTGACCCATGGTGCGCACGATGCGCCAGCCACCAAACATTGTGCCCATGCCGATGGCGATGTAGCAAAGCCAAATCACCCAAGCAGGCGGCATCGTGCTGTCAGCTGCGGCATAGCCCGTGGCGATCAACAACATCCAGATGATGCCGATGGTTTTTTGGGCATCGTTGCCGCCGTGACCCAAGCTGTAGAGCCCGGCTGAAACGAGTTGCAAGCGCCGGAACCAGTTATCGATCTTGAGCGGTGCGCGTTTGCGAAAGATCCATGCCACCGCCACCATCATCACCGAGCCCAGCAAGAACCCCAGAGCGGGCGAGACGAAGATAAAGATCACCGTGCGCCAGATGCCAGCACCGATCAAGGCTCCTGCGCCTGATTTGGCCATCACAGCGCCCACGATGCCGCCGATCAAGGCATGCGAAGAGCTCGACGGAATACCGTACCACCACGTGATCAGGTTCCAGACCACCGCACCGATCAAGGCGCCAAAGATGATGTGATGGTCCACGACACCCGGCAGCACAATGCCCTTGCCGATGGTGGCCGCCACTTTGAGCTGGAAGATGAACAGCGCCAGCACATTGAAAAAAGCGGCGAACAAAATCGCCTGCTGTGGTTTCAAAACCCCGGTGGACACCACCGTGGCAATCGAGTTAGCGGCGTCATGAAACCCATTCATGAAGTCGAAGGCCAGCGCCAAAAGTACCAACAGCGCCACCACCCAAAAACTGACCTGGACTACCTCCATGATGTCTCCGTCTGGGTGCAGGCTTCAGGAATGCTCGAGGACGATGCCCTCGATCAGATTGGCCACGTCTTCGCAGCGATCCGAAATCGATTCGAGCAACTCGTAAATGGCTTTGAGCTTGATGAGTTCGCGCACATCCGCTTCCTCGCGGAAAAGCTTGGACATGGCGGAGCGCAGCACACGATCAGCGTCGGATTCGAGCCGATCAATTTCTTCGCAGGTCTTGATCGCCGCCTCATGAGCCGTCGGCTCAGAAAGCCGCGCCAACAGCGACACCGCATGCTGGACACGCTCGCAGCATTTGAGCGACAAATCGCTCAGTTGCAGCACCTCGTCGGTGACGCGGCGCACGTCATAGAGCGCCATGGTTTCGGTGGCGTCTTGCACCAGATCAACGATGTCGTCCATCGAATTGATGAGCGAGTGGATCTGATCACGGTCGATCGGGGTGATGAAGGTCTTGTGCAGCAGCCGATTCACCTCGGTGGTGATCTTGTCAGCCGCGTGTTCAGCCTCATCCACCTGTTGGCCGTAACGGGCCCTCAGGCTGGTGTCGTCATAGTTCTGCACCAACGATTGGAAGGCGCGCGCGCCCTCGACGATCTTGGCGCCATGGGCGTTAAACAACTCGAAAAAATTGCCTTCACGCGGCAGCAGCTTGCCGAACATGGGAACTCCGATCCACTTGAAACGGCGCGAGTGTACCCGCGCCAAGCTCCGGTTTCGCACTCACTCGCGGAAGATGAAATAAACCGCCCCCAGCAAGCACAAACCGGCCCAGACAAAGTCCCAGCGAAACGCCTGTTTCATGTAGAGCATGGCAAAGGGCACAAAGACCACCAAGGTGATGACTTCTTGGGTGATTTTGAGTTGCGCCAAAGACACCCCGGCCGCATGGCCAATACGATTGGCAGGCACTTGCAGGAGGTATTCGAACAACGCAATACCCCAACTGACCAAGGCTGCGATGTACCAAGCGCGGTCCGATAGGTTCTTCAGATGCCCATACCAAGCGATGGTCATGAAGACGTTGGACAGCAACAGCAGCCCCACGGTTTGCCACAAGGGGGAAAGCGTCATGGCTGCGGACCGCCAAGCCGTTCGATGCCCTGCTGCACCGCCAAGCTCATGCATAAAGCAGCCACATCCGTCACGCCCGGCCAAGACAAGGTTGGCAGCAACTCCAGCAGCGGATGCAGCACAAACGCGCGCTCCATCAGGCGCGGATGGGGCAATTGCAGACGTGGTGTGTTCAAGCAAAGGCCCGGAGGAAGCTCGGCGTCATAGAGCAGCAAATCCAAGTCCAAGGTGCGTGGCGCGTTGCGATAAATGCGCTGGCGCCCGAAATACCGCTCCAGCACTTGCAAGGTGTCCAGCAGCCTCTCGGGTTCAAGGCTCGTTTCAAGCTGAGCCACGCCGTTGACGTAATCCGGCCCATCGGCATCGACCGGCACGCTGCGCCACCACGATGACACCGCCGTGACTTCGCAGCCTGATGCTTGATGCAACGCCGCGCACGCCTGCTCCAAAGTCGCTTGGGCCCGCCCGAGGTTGGCCCCGAGGCCGATGAAGGCGATTCGCCGCATCAACACCCCAGATCCTCAGGAACCCGACGACGACCCCGGCGGCGTCTCGCCCACCACCACGGCCACGCCGGCGTCGTCCTTGGCCGGCCGACGGCGGCGGCGAATCGGCCGGGGCTTGAGCGCCGAATCGATGCTCACGTCCGGCCCAATCGGCGCCTCGGCTTGATCCCCCAAGGCTGAAGCGTCGGCGATCACCAACGTGGAGGCAGAGACCGGTGCCCCTGCTCCACCGCTAGGTTTGCGCCGGCGACGTCGTTTGGGAGCGGCCGCCTCGCTGCTCGCGGCGGCCTCCGGCCCCGCTGCCGCACGGCGGGCTTGTTCATCGCGACGGTATTGCTCAACGAGTTCGCGGCGTTCATCGTCATCGGCCAGCGAAAAGGCTTCCCACCACTGCGACAGTTCAGGATCGATCTCACCCGCTTGGCCACGCAATCGCAGGAAATCGAAGCCTGCGCGGAAACGCGGCTGCTCCACCAGCGTCACGGCAGCAGCGAATTGGCGCCGCTCGAAACGCGGCTGCATCAGCCACATCTCACGCATGTCCAACCCCAACTTGCCGCGCCCCGAGATATCCCCGATGCGAGCATCAAACACCGCATCGACCGCTTCTTGCAGCGCTGGCATCAAGGGTGCGCCCGTGGCAGCACGGATCTCATCCCAGCGGTGCAGCACGTCATGCCAGAGCATGCAAGCCAGCATGAAACTCGGCGCCACCGGCTTGCCTTCCGCAACCCGTCGATCGGTATCGTTCAGGGCCAGCTGGATGAACTTCTCGCGACCATTGTGCTGATGAGCGGCATCGAGCACCGCGTCAAGGATCGGGAACAGCCCGCGATGCAAGCCTTGCTTGCGCAGCTCTTCCAGACTGGCCAAGGCGTGACCGGTCTGAAGCAACTTGATCATTTCGTCAAAGACGCGTGATGCCGGCACGTTGGCGAGCAAATCGGCCATCTTGCGCATCGGCGCGCGGGTATGCGGCTCGATCTCAAAACCGAGCTTGGCCGCAAATCGGACCACCCGGATGATGCGCACCGGATCTTCGCGGAAACGCGCACTCGGGTCGCCGATCATGCGCAGCACACGCTTGGCAGCGTCCTCGATACCGTGGTGATAGTCGATCACCACTTGGCGCGCAGGATCGTAGTAGAGCGCATTGATCGTGAAGTCACGCCGCGCCGCATCTTCATCCTGCGGGCCCCAGACGTTGTCACGCAAGACCCGACCACTGGCATCGACCGCGTGGCTCTTGCCCACCAACTCCGCCTTGGACGTCCGCTCGTTGCCGCGCACCGGAGCAACCTCGGCCGGCTCCATCAAGGCACGGAAGGTCGAGACCTCGATCACCTCGTGTTCACGCCCCCGGCCAAAAACCACATGCACCAGCTGAAAACGCCGGCCAATGATGAACGCACGCCGAAACAACGCCTTGACTTGAGCGGGCGTGGCGTTGGTGGCGACATCAAAGTCTTTGGGCCGATGGCCCAGCAACAAATCGCGCACCGCGCCGCCAACGATGTAAGCCTCAAAGCCCGCCTCTTGCAAGGTCGAGACCACCCGCGTGGCGCGCTCATCGATCAGGGCTGGGTCAATGCGGTGCTTTTCAAAAGGCACCTCCACACGCCGCCCAGTGACGGACTCCGGTGGGGCGAGCTCTGGCGCAGGGACCGGTGCAGCCGCTTTGCTGCGCCGAAACAAAGTACTGATGAATTTCTTGATCATGAAAACAATCGCAGGATCTGCCAGCCGCGTGCATGAGCCACGGTTTCCAGAGAAGCGCCAGGATTGGTCGCCACCGGATGAGTGCCCATCTCCAGCAGAGGAAGATCGTTGATGGAGTCGCTGTAGACACTGACTTGCTCGAAGTCACTCAGGCGCAGTCCCAAGTTCGCCAACCAAGCATGCACACGCACGACCTTGCCCTCACGGAAGGTCGGTGTTCCTTGAATGTGGCCACTCCAACCGCCCATGTCCGTGCGTTCTAACTCGACCGCCAAGAGATGACTGACCCCAAAGGCCGCAGCAATCGGCGTGGTCACAAATTCGTTGGTCGCCGTCACGATGGCCACCAGATCGCCCGCCTCTTGGTGTTGCTGCACCAACGCCAAGGCGCTGCCGTGAAGTGCAGGCCGAATCACTTCCGCCATGAACCGCTCACGCGCGGCTTCAGCTTCAAGAGGGGGACGGCTGCGCCAAACACGGGTGGCGAAATCGACATAGGCCGCCAAATCCATCGTCCCAGCTTGGTATTGGGCGAAGAAGGCATCGTTGGTGCGCCGAAAGCTTTCGCCATCAGCCCAACCGATCTGCACCATGAACTCACCGAAGCTGTGATCGGAATCAATCGGCAGCAAGGTGCCGTCCAGATCGAACAAACACAAGCGTTTGGGTTTGACTTTGCCGACTGAGATCATGGTTGCTCCTCCGCCGCCAGCATCTGCCGCACCAAAGGCACCGTCACGGCCCGCTGAGCCGCCAAGGCATAGCGATCAATCCGGTCCAGCACCGCCATCAAGTGGCTGAGATTGCGCGCCAAGCGCCGCAAGAGAAAATCCATCACATCGTCCGAAAGAAAAATACCGCGTCGATCTGCCTCGCGCCGCAGCAGCAGTCGCATCTCTTCTTCGGTGGGCGGAATCAACTGAAACACCAAGCCCCAGCCCAAGCGACTGCGTAAATCATCGCGAACCTCCAAATCGACGGGCGGCAAGTGCCCGGCCGCCAACAAGGGCAACTCGCGACTCACGGCCTCCACAAACATCACGAAAGCCGCATGCTGCTGTGCGGCGTCAAAGCGGTCACAGTCGTCAAGAACGATGAGGCTCGCATCATCATCAAGCACCCAAGGCATGCTCATGTCCGCATCGAACCAAGCGACTTGTTCTCCCCGAGCCTCGGCTTCAGCACGCGCTGCCCGCAGCAAATGCGTTTTGCCCGAGCCGATGGCCCCCCAGAGGTACACCGGCAACGCGGCCTGCGGCAGACTGAGAATCTGTCGCAAATGGGGCCACTGCGGATGATTGGCGCCAGGCCAATAGGTGTCGAACTGACAAAGACGCTCTGCCTCAAAGGCCAAAGGCACCTGTCGCACGGGGAGAGAGTCGTCAGTTTTCATCACGCCGTCATCAATCAACCGAGATACCACGCACTGCCGTGGTAGAGCGTGCGCAGGCGGCGCAGAGCCACCAAAGCAACCGCACCCACAGGCAAGGCTACCAACACACCCACCAAACCAAACAGATGGCCAAAGGCCAACAACATAAAAATCACCGCCAAAGGGTGCAACCCAATCCGCTCACCCACCAAACGAGGCGTGAGGAAGAACCCTTCGAGGATCTGGCCGACACCATAAATCAGAATCACTGCCATCGGCCCGTAGATCCCAGGAAACTGCAACAGCCCGGCCAACAACGCCAACAAGGCGCCGGCGCCAAAGCCCACATAGGGCACCAAGATGGCGCAGCCCGTGAGCACGCCTAAAGGCAAAGCAAGATCAAAGCCGGCCAAGGCCAAGGCACTCGCGTAATACACACACAGCACCGCGATCACCCGCAACTGGCCGCGCAAGTACTGCCCCAACACCTCGTTGCACTCAGCCCCAAAATCCCGCACCCTCAGCACCAGCCGCAAAGGCACCAGTTGGTGCACCCGTCGCGCCATGCTGGAGCGATCCACCAACACGTAATAAAGCACCACTGGCACCAACACCACGTTGCCCAGCAGAGCCAACAAAAAACTGCCGCCGATGCGAATCGAATTGAAGGTCGCCATCAAGCCGTCTTCCAGATTCGCATTCAGATACTTCATCACAAAGGCTTTCAGGCTGGCTTCGTTGAGTGGCACTTGCCAGCCCAACTCAGCCAACCACGGCGCCAACCAAGCGTGCAACCGGACCGCCAAGAGCGGGATCTGCTCCTGCAACAGGGGCCACTGCTTGGAAAGCACCGGCACGATCAGCAACGCGATTCCAGACAGCAAGCCCAAAGCCATCATCTCCACGACCAAGGCCGCCAGAGGTCGGGGCCAAGCTCCCATAGGGTGAGCCAAGCGATCCACCAACGGCAGCAACACATAGGCCAACACCAAGGCTTCGATAAAGGGGGTCAACACCGGCAAAAGTAGCCAGACGCACCCGATCAAAGCCAAGCCCAAGGCGGCCCAACCGATCATCAAACGTTGCGTCTGGGAGATGCTCATGGGTGGGAGATTCTAGGCAAGACACTCAACGCCAACGGGTCGAGCGTATGGATCTATGGGCGGTGTGATCCTGTCGCACCGCCCGCAACAACTGCCATTGCTCATCGATACGTGCCCAATCGGGTGCCTCCTCCGCATGCTGGAGATAGACCCCTAGATCTTGGATCGCAGCATCGTTGTGCCCCAACCTCGCCAAGGTCAAGCCCCGGTCGCGGTAACGCTCCCAAGCTTCGGGTTGCAAATTCACCAGCCGCCCCTGAACAGCCAACAAGCGCTGCCAATCTTCTCGGCCACGATAAATCGATTCAAGGTTACGCAACAGACGCGCCATCACCTCACGCGGCGCTGCTGCTCGCAGATAGTCGGCCAAGGAATACGCCGGCAAACCCACACTGGGCTGAAGGTAAGGCTCCAAGCGCTCCCCCATGGCCTCTTTCGACAGCGACGTGCCAGACGTCGGATCGATGATCGCGTCACCCAGGGGCAAACGTAACCGAATCAAGAAGTGCCCGGGGAAGGACACCCCGTCGGCAATCAACCCGATTTGTCCGGCCAACTCAAGGTAAATCACGGCCAAGGTGATCGGAATCCCCCGCCGGGTGCGCAGCACTTCATGCACATAGCTGTTGGCAGGGTTGTAGTAGTCCTTTTGATTGCAAGCGAATGCACATTCTTCGAAGAAGAACTGATGCAACACCCGCACCCGTTGCAGCGGGCTGTCATCCACGCTCAAATGTTTGCGCAGGCTCAGCGCCAAGGCATCCATTTCGGTCAGGACGTGCTGAACGTCCAAATCGGGGTATTCATCTTGGGCGATGGAAACGGCCGCCTCGGTCAGGGCAAAACCCTCATCCTCGGCCACAAGAGCAGTGAAGTAGTCAATCGGCGTGACAACAGTCCAATTCATGGCCGCAGTGTAGGGGCAAGCGCTCAAAGTCCTGACGCTCAAGCGCGCCGAATGAAGGTTCGCCAAGGCAAACCCAGCCCATGCAAGACGCCGAAATAGATCAGCGCAGCAGCGCCAAGCACCAACGCCAAGGCGCCGACACGCCCATCAGCGTGGGCTTGCCAAGCCATCCAGTCGAACCCAGCCTGAGCCCAAGCCAAGAAAGCACCCATCACCCCGACAGCCACCAGCAAACGCCCCAAAAAAGCGCCCCACCCGGGTCGAGGTTGATAGTGCCCTTGCCCCAGCAAACCTTTGAGCAACCAAGCGGCGTTCACCCAGGCCGCCAAACCAATCGACAGCGCCAGCCCGGCATGCCCCAGCCACGGCACCAACACCAGGTTCAGCAGCTGAGTCAAAACCAGCACACTCACAGCGATACGTACGGGCGTGCGGATGTCTTGGCGCGCATAAAAACCAGGGGCCAACACCTTGATGCCGATCAGACCCATCAAGCCCACACCGTAGCCCATCAGAGCGATCACGGTCTGATGCACATCGGTGGCACTGAAGCGGCCATAGTGATAGAGCACCGCCACCAACGGTGTGGGAAAAACCATCAGCGCCACCGAACACGGCAGCGCCAGCAAGGCCACCAGACGCAGCCCCCAATCCAACAAAGCGGAATAGCGGCTGGCGTCACCGCTGGCTTGGGCGGCCGCAAGTTGCGGCAACAGCACCACGCCCAGTGCGACCCCCAGCAAGGCGGTGGGGAACTCCATCAGCCGGTCGGCATACGTCAGCCACGACACCGACCCGGCCTGCAAGTGGGAGCCGATCTGGGTGTTGATCAGCAGTGACAACTGCGCCACCGACACACCCAGCAAGGCCGGCCCCATCTGACGCAGGATGCGGTGCACGCCCTCATGGTGCCAAGCAGCCCCAAAAGCCGTTGCTCCCAAACCGATCCGAGGCATCAAGCCCAGCCGCACCAAGGCGGGCATCTGCACCCCAAGCTGCAACACGCCACCCAGCATCACACCCAAAGCCAAGGCGTAGATGGGTGGCCAGCCATGGCGCTGCAACCATGGCGCGCCCAACCAAGCCGCAGCGATCACACACACATTGAGGATCACGGGCGTCACGGCGGGTACGGCAAAACGCTTCCACGTGTTCAAAATGCCGGCCGACAAAGCCACCAAGGACATGCAGCCGATGTAGGGAAACATCCAGCGCGTCATCACCACAGCCGCATCAGCACCTTCGGCCGGCAAACCAGCCGCCATCACCCAGACCAGCACCGGTGCAGCCAGCACGCCCAGCACACTCACCCCCAGCAGCACCCAAGCCAGCACCGTGGCCACCGCATCGATCAAGCGGTGGGTCGGCTCATCGCCCTCTTGGGTGCGGGAGGCGACCAAAATCGGCACGAAGGCCTGAGAAAACGCCCCTTCGGCAAAGAGGCGGCGCAACAGATTGGGGATCCGAAAAGCCACTTGGAAAGCGTCCGTCAGGGCACTGGCACCAAAAGTCGCGGCGATCAACTGCTCACGGACCAAGCCGGTGATGCGCGAGGCCAAGGTCAGCAAGGACACCAAAGAGGCGGCGCGCAACAGATTCATAAGGGATTCATCCTGACCTCGAAGGGGCCTGATTATCCCGTCATTTGCAATGAAGGTGGCGCGCAAGCTGGCACGTGCTACAATCCAAGACTTTCCATCATCCGGACACTGCATAACCATGGCAACCGCAAAAGCCAAAAAGAAGACGGTCCGCCTTGCCTCAGGTCGCAAGCGCGCACGTCAGGACGTCAAGCTGAACGCCCAGAATTCTTCGCTCCGCTCCAAGTTCCGCACTGCCATCAAGAGCGTGCTGAAGGTTGTGGCGACTGGCGACAAGGCCAAGGCCGGTGACACCTTCAAGTCTGCCCAAGGCGTGATCGATTCGATCGCCGACAAAGGCATCTTTCACAAGAACAAGGCCTCTCGCTTGAAGAGCCGCTTGGCAGCTAAGGTCAAGGCCTTGGCTGCTCCCGCCGCCGCCTAAATCAGCTGCTCCGGATGGAACGAAAGGCCCGCCATGCGGGCCTTTCTTCATGGCGACATCACTCGGCAGCGTTCACGGCCGCTTTGTCCGCTTCTGATGTAAACGCATCCGCAAAGAACGCTTGCGCAGGCAACGCGCACTGCGCCACAAAATCGCGCTGCGCCGCGTCAACCATCACCGGCACACCGCAGGCATAGACCTGATGCTCGGCAAGGTTTGGGTGATCCTGCATCACCGCCTCATGAACCAGCCCCGTGCGGCCCGCCCAAGCTTCTTCAGTGCGCGGCTCGGAAAGCACGGGCACATAACGCAGCTGCGGCAGCGTCGTCAAAGCCTGCTTGATCCAATCCTCAGCATACAAATCCGCCTTGGTGCGACAGCCCCAATACAGACTCACGGGTCGGGTGGCCGCTTCAGCTTGCAGGACTTCAAGGATCGCCTTGATCGGCGCAAACCCCGTGCCCGAAGCCAGCAAGATGATCGGCGCCTCACCCGCTTGCACACCAAAGCTGCCAAAGGGGCCTTCTAGGCGGAGGATTTCCTTCTCCTTCATCGCCCCAAACACGTGATCGGTGAACTTTCCACCCGGCAAATGGCGGATGTGCAACTCGATGCTGATCTGCCCGTCACGCGGAGCGCTGGCCATCGAGTAGCTGCGCCGCGCGCCGTCGCGCAACAGCACATCCACGTACTGCCCCGCTTGGTACCGAAAGGTCTGATTCGCCGGCAGTTGCAGTTGCACCACGGCGACATCGCGGGTCAGCTTGCTGATGCTGATGACCCGGGCCGGCATTTTTAGCACCGGAAACTGATCCACCGCCGTCACTTGGGGCGCATCAAGCACGCAATCGGTCTGCGGCACCGCCCGGCAGCTCAAAATCTTGCCGGCCGCTTCTTCCTCAGGCGTGAGCGCCTTGGCTTGATGAGCGCCATGCACCACCGTGCCGCTGATCAGCTGGCATTTGCAGGAACCACAAGCACCATCCTTGCAACCATAAGGCAGTCCAACGCCTTGGCGAATCGCCGCTGCCAGCAGGGTTTCATCAGGCTGAGCCTCAAAATGGCGGCCCGACGGTTGCACCGTCACGCTACAGGTCATGTCGCTATCCTTCGTTCACATCCAAATCATGAGGACCGCGATTGTGCCTTCGTCTTTTTCATCCCTCGCCGGCCGCACCCCGGCGTGCAACAAGCCCCGAGCCTTTCGTCAACCCCGGCTCTTGATCGTCGGCTGCGGGGATGTGGGTCTGCGTGTGGCCCAAGCCTTGGGGGGACGCCTGCGGCTGCGGGCGCTCAGCTCCAGCCCCGAGCGCTTTGCCCAGCTGCGCCAACACGGGCTCCTACCCATCGCCGGTAACTTGGATCAACCGCGCAGCTTGAAGCGCCTGCGGGGCCTAGCTGCGTGGGTGATGCATCTGGCCCCGCCACCCACGCAGCCGTCAACGCCCAACCATGCCACCCAAGACCCACGCACGCGGCACTTGCTGAACGCTTTGGGCGCGTCGGTTGAACGCCTGATCTATGCCAGCACCACCGGGGTTTACGGCGATGCGGGCGGCGCACGTTTTGATGAAACCCGCCCGGTCGCCCCGGCGACAGCTCGCGCAGCGCGGCGGGTGGACGCTGAGCGCCAACTGCGTCAGCGCGGCAAGCACCGTGGGGCGCCGTTGCAAACCGCCTTGCTGCGCATCCCCGGCATCTATGCCTTGGACCGCGAAGGCGGTGACCCGCGTGAACGCGTGCGCCGCAGCGCGCCCGTGCTGCGCCCTGAGGACGACGTCTACACCAATCACATCCACGCCGATGATCTCGCTCGGGCCTGCATCGCCGCGCTGTGGCGTGCCAAGCCGCAGCGGGTGATCCACGTCTGCGACCAAAGCGAGCTGCGCATGGGCGACTATTTCGACCTTGTGGCCGATCTCAGCCACCTGCCACGCCCGCCGCGCCTGAGTCGGGTGGACGCGGCCCAACAGCTCGGGCCGATGACGTTGAGTTTCATGAGCGAATCACGCCGGCTCGACGCCACCCGGCTTGAGCGCGAATTGCGGCTGGTGCTGCGCTATCCCGACATCAAGGCCGGGCTGGCGAGGCCGGTGACAGCGGCGCCAACGGATCGTCCAGATGCGCCTCCACATCCAGCGGCAGCAACTGGATCGTTGCCCGCAGCCCTGGCACCGCGTTCATAAGGGCGTGTTCGACCGAACTGCGCACCGCCGCCGCTTGGCCCAAGGTCCAAACTGAGGGCATATGCATGTGCAGATCGACATAACAGCGGTGCCCGGCCCGGCGGGTGACCAAGTGATCGAAACGAATCGGCAGATCGCGAAAGGTGTCGAGCACCGCGTCGATCTGCTCACGCACCTCGGATTCGACCGCTTCGTCCATCAAGCCCGAGGCCGAGCGGGCAATCAACGAGGTGCCTTCGCGCAAGATGTTCAGCGCCACGCCGATGGCGATCAGCGGGTCCAGCCACCACCAGCCGCTGAGCTGCACGGCAAAGAGCCCGGCAACCACGCCCACCGAGGTCCAAACGTCGGTCATCAGGTGACGTGCATCGGCTTCGAGCGCCATCGAGCGATGCTCTTTGGCCTTGCGCATCATCGCCCACGCCAAGCCGCCGTTGAGCGCCGTGCTGATCGCTGACAAGGCCATACCCCAGCCGATGGCTTCCATGGGCTGGGGCGTGAGAATGCGCTCGATGGCCGCCCAGATGATGCCAAGCGAGGCCACAAAGATCAGCACGCCCTCAAAGCCGCTGGAGAAATACTCCGCCTTGAAATGGCCGTAAGGGTGTTCTTTGTCGGGCGGCTGCGCCGCCAAGGTCACCATGACCAAGGCAAACATCGCCCCGGCCAAATTGACCAGCGACTCCATCGCGTCCGACAGCAAACCCACCGAGCCCGTCAGCCACCAAGCGCCGGTTTTCAAGGCGATGGTGGCGATCGCCACGGCGATCGAAAGTTTCAAATAGGCGCTGACTTGCATGGGCGCCCTTTACCGACTCAGCCTAGCGTGACACGCGCGAACTTGCGCTTGCCGACCTGCACCACAAAGCTGCCGGCGTCCACCTTCAGGCCCTTGTCGCTGATCACCGCACCGTCGATGCGCACGCCGCCCTGCTCGACCATGCGCAGGCCCTCGCTCGAAGAAGCCACCAAGTTGGCTTGCTTAAGCAGCGCGCCAATGCCCAGCGGTGCGCCGGTGAGGCTCACTGCGGGCACATCGTCCGGGATGCCGCCCTTGGCGCGGTTGTTGAAGTCTTGCTCGGCCGTATCAGCCGCCGCCGTGCCATGGAAACGCGCGGTGATCTCCTTGGCCAGCAGCACCTTGGCATCCTTCGGATTGCGACCGGCCTCGACCTCAGCGCGCAAACCGGCGATCTCAGCCTCAGACTTGAAGCTCAGCAAGGTGAAGTAGCTCCACATCAAGGTGTCGCTGATCGAGAGCAACTTGGCGAACATCTGATTGGCTGGCTCGCTGATGCCGATGTAGTTGTTCTTCGACTTCGACATCTTCTCAACGCCGTCCAAACCCACCAGCAGCGGCATGGTCAGGATGCACTGCGGCTCTTGGCCGTATTCGGCCTGCAAGTGGCGCCCCATCAACAGGTTGAACTTCTGGTCGGTGCCGCCGAGCTCCAAGTCGCTCTTCAAGGCCACCGAGTCGTAGCCCTGCATCAGCGGGTAGAGAAACTCGTGCACCGCGATCGAGGTGCCAGCGTGAAAGCGGTCGTGGAAATCATTGCGCTCCATCATCCGCGCCACCGTGTAGCGGCTGGCCAGTTGGATCATGCCGCGCGCGCCCAGCGGATCACACCACTCGCTGTTGTAGCGAATCTCGGTCTTATCGGGGTCCAGCACCAAGCTGGCTTGGCGGTAGTAGGTCTCGGCATTGAGCTTGATCTGCTCAGGCGTGAGCGGTGGGCGCGTGGTGTTGCGGCCGGAGGGGTCGCCGATCATCGAGGTGAAGTCACCGATCAGGAAGATCACCGTGTGGCCAATGTCTTGCAACTGACGCAGCTTGTTGAGCACCACGGTGTGGCCGAGGTGGATGTCAGGCGCAGTGGGGTCGAGGCCAAGCTTGATGCGCAGCGGCACACCGGTGGCTTCAGAGCGCTGCAATTTACGGATCCAGTCGCCTTCGGGCAGCAGCTCGTCGCAGCCCCGGCGGGTGACCTCCAGCGCTGCGCGCACCCCCGCCGACAAGACAGCGTCCACAGCAACCGCCCCCGCAGGAGCCCCAAAAGTTTCAGACGACGGAGATGACATGCAACAACAACCGCCACAGGCGGGATACGGGTGAGATACGGGTTAACAGGAGTGTGACTTTTGTCACAGCCGATATACTGCGCCGGCTTCCAAGGTGGCCCGGATTCTAGAGCTTCGGCTCAGGATGCCCATCGCTTTGTCGCTGATCATCGGGCAGATCAGGGGCAGCAACGCGAAGGACTGCTCTTGAACGTGCCCAAACGCCACCTCGACACACCCGCCAAGCGCGCGACAGCCATCACCGCCGTGCTGGCCGTGCTCCTCGGCTTCGGCGCCACCGCTTTCAGCGTGGCGCCGCTCACCGTCACCGACAGTGCCCCCGTCACCGTTCGCATCTTGACTGAAGCCTTGGCAACGCCGGAAGATCTTGATGATCAGGTCGAAACCTTGGCCGATCAACCGGTGATCTTGCATCGCAGTCATCACACCCAATTGGGCGACACCATGGATACGCTGCTCAAGCGCCTAGGTGTGGACGACCCGCAAGCGGCCCTGTTCTTGCGCCAAAACACCATCACTCGCAAGATCCTAAGTGCACCAGCCGGCAAGTTGGTTAGCGTCACCACCTCAGGCGGCGGCGTTTCCGGGGCCAGCCTGAGCGACATGGTCGTGCTTGGGCCCCCAAGCCAAGCGGAGCGCCAAAACAGCCACGCCAGCCAAATCCATATCACTCGCCAAGGCAAAACCTTCAAGGCGGAAGAAAGCCTGCAAGCGCTGCAGACCCAAACCCATGTCAGCAGCGTTCAAGTGGACTCGAATCTGTTTGCCGCCGCCGATCAAGCCCAGTTGCCCGAATCGATCGCCCGCCAAGTCAGCGATGTGTTCGCCAATGACATGGACTTTCGCCACGGGCTTCGGCCCGGTGATCACTTCACTGTGATCTACGAGACCCTGAGCCTGGATGCTGAACCCATCCCTTGGGTCGAAGAACCGCATCATCTGATCGCGGCTCAATTCGTCAACCAAGGCCGAAGCTTCGACGCCTTCTGGTTTGCTCAAGCGGGTCGAGGCCATTACTTTGACGCCCAAGGCCTGAGCAAAGAGCATCAATTCTTGGCCGACCCCTTGCCCATGTCACGCATCACTTCTGGCTTTGCGGGACGAATGCACCCTATTCACCATCATTGGCACAACCACTTGGGTATTGATTACGCCGCGCCCAAAGGCACCCCGGTGCGGGCCGTGGGTGCCGGTCAGGTGGTTTTCGCCGGCTGGCAAAAGGGCTACGGCAACGTCGTTCGCCTACGCCACAGCGACGCGCAGGAAACGGTCTACGCACACTTGAGTCGCAGCAACGTCAAACTCGGCCAAAACGTGGTCCGTGGTCAGTCGATGGGCGCCGTGGGCTCGACAGGCTGGGCCACGGGTCCTCATCTACACTTCGAATTCAAGATCGATGGCCGCCAGGTCGATCCCGTCAACGTCGCCCGCGAAACCCCGCCGCTCACCACCTTGGCCAGCAACACACGCAAAGCCTTCCAAAGTGCCGCCAAGATGGCCTTGGCTCAGTTGGCGGCCACCCAAACTGCCGAAAGCCCCAAGGTCGCCATGGCCCGTATGGAATGAATGCTTCTTCGCCGACCTCACCGCCCTCGGATTACTTCATCGGCTTGATGTCTGGCACCTCACTGGACGGGGTCGATGGCGTCCTTTGCGCCTTGAGCGCTGAGGGCAGTTGGCAAGGCTTGCTCGCCCATGCCCACCGGCCCTTCCCACCCACGCTGTATCGCGAACTGCAAGCCCTCCAATCACCCGGCCCCAACGAACTGCATCGCGGCGCCTTGGCCGGCAATGCCTTGGCACGGATCTATGCCGAGACATGCGCGGCACTCCTTGAACAAACAGGGCTTGGACCGCAAGACATCCGCGCCATCGGTGCCCATGGTCAAACCGTGCGCCATCAACCCGGCATGCACGATGGCACGGGCTACACCATCCAGCTCTTACAAGCGGCTTTGTTGGCCGAATTGAGCGGTATCGAGGTGGTCGCTGACCTGCGCAGTCGAGATGTCGCCGCCGGTGGCCAAGGTGCCCCCTTAGTACCGCTCTTTCATCAAGCGCTGTTTGGGCACGCCAAACGCCTACGCGCTGTGGTCAACATCGGTGGTATCAGCAACATCACCTTGCTGCACCCCCACCAAGCCTTGCTCGGCTTTGATTGCGGCCCAGGCAACACCTTGCTGGATCACTGGTGCCAAACCCACCATCAGCAGCCCTTTGACCGCGATGGCGCGTGGGCAGCTGAAGGGCAAATCAACGCAGCCCTGCTCAAGCACCTGAGCGATGAGCCTTTTTTCACCGGCCCTGCCCCTAAAAGTACAGGTAGGGACTTGTTCAACGCAGCGTGGCTGGCCCGCAAGCTAGGCACCTTGAACGAATCCGTCTCGGCCACCGATGTGCAAAGCACACTGACCGAGTTGACGGCGCAAAGCATCGCTCATGAGTTGCAGCGCTACGCACCGACGGTGCAGGACGTGTTGATCTGTGGCGGCGGGGCGTTCAACGCCCATTTAATGTTGCGCCTGTGCGCAGCACTACCACACGCGAGGGTGCTTAGTACCGCAGAGGAAGGCCTCGCGCCCGACCATGTCGAAGCGGCGGCCTTTGCTTGGCTGGCTTGGGCACACACCCAACACCAACCCGGCAATCACCCTTCAGTGACGGGCGCGAAAGGCTTGAGAGTCCTCGGCGCGCTCCATCCGGCCTGAATCAAACCGCGAAGCTTGAACCACACCCGCAGGTGGTGGTGGCATTCGGGTTCTTGATGACAAACTGCGCACCTTGCAAATCTTCTTTGTAGTCGATCTCAGCGCCGACCAGATACTGCATGCTCATAGCATCGATCAGCAGAGCGACGCCATTTTTCTTCATTTCGGTGTCGTCTTCATTGACGATTTCGTCAAAGGTGAAGCCGTACTGAAAACCCGAGCAGCCGCCACCTTGAACAAAGACGCGCAGCTTCAGATCGGGATTGCCCTCTTCAGCCACCAAATCAGCCACTTTGGCGGCAGCGGCATCGGTAAAAAGCAGCGGAGCCGGCATCTCTGTGGCGACTTGGACAGCAACTTCACTCATGAAATATCTCCTGCGTAACGATAGGGTGTGAACATCTGAACAAAAAGCTTCGCGCTGTCCGAGCCATCAATTGCTCGCAATCAGCGCCACTTTTTCTTCATCAGTCATCTTATTCAAGGCCCCTTCAATGACCGCGCCTTGATGCATTTCCAACGCGACGTAACGAATGTCACCTTGAATATGCGCCCGCGACTGCAACTCAAGCATTTTGGTTGAGATGACCGGACCATTGACAGCTCCGTTGATGATGACATGGCCAGCCTTGACCGTACCGTTGACCTTGGCTTTCTCACTGATGAACAGCATGTTATTGCTACCCCCCAAAGCAAGGACATCACCCAGCACCTCGCCGTCAATGCGTAAACCGTCGCTGAAGCGCAAAGTACCCTCAAAAAGGGCACCTTCACCGACCAAACTTCGTATCGCTGGTTGTTTTTTTGCCCGAACATGTCGGATTCTCCTGACAAATCTGAACCGTGGCCCCAAACGGGCAGTGTACGACGCAGGATCAGGCACCCTGCCAAATCCCGATAGATTGGGATTAAGGAGCTTTGCGAGGGGGATGCGAACTCGTGGCTGCTGTGGCGGGACGTTGTTTGCTGGGCACCAGTTTTTCGTAAAACCGGACATCCTTGATCAAGGCCAAGTTCTGCTCTTCTAAAAGATGGACTTGGGCTGCCAAGCGGTCTTGGGTCGCTTTTTCGGTTTTTAGAAGGCTATCAGCGGTATTCGCCACAGACTGGGCCGCATCGCGCTCACTCCGTACTTTTTGGATTTCCTCGCGCAACTTGGCCAGCTCCTCGTGGGCTCCGACCTCAACACCCGAAAGCTCTTTACCAATTTCAAACGCCCACAACGCCAAGGCGGCTGAGAAACCAAGGGCCAAAGCCGACAACGCCCAACGCATAGGCCACGGCGTGTGGGTTCGCACCGAAAAACGCGATGAATTGACCGAAAGACGACGACGAAAAACTTTCCAACGCATGAGCAAACCTCGAACGCTCGACGCTGCTGCCAAGCAAGCAACGCACGATTTGCCGCGACGATACACGAAGGGCTGCCATTGGCAGCCCTTGGGTCTGGAACCTTGTCACGAAGCGCAGCAAGCAACGACCCCTCATACAAGGGATCGAAACCTTCGCACTCAGGACATCAGCGCTTGCTGAATTGCTTACGACGACGAGCGCCGTGCAGACCGACCTTCTTCCGTTCGACTTCACGAGCGTCGCGGGTCACAAAGCCAGCGTGGCTCAGATCCGGCTTCAGCGTGGCGTCGTACTCGATCAGGGCGCGGGTCACACCGTGGCGAACGGCACCGGCTTGACCGGATTCACCACCACCGTGGACGTTGACCTTGATGTCAAACGTTTCAGCATGATTGGTCAACAGCAAAGGCT
Organism: Leptothrix ochracea L12; assembly: GCF_000262525.1. Taxonomy (NCBI): domain Bacteria; kingdom Pseudomonadati; phylum Pseudomonadota; class Betaproteobacteria; order Burkholderiales; family Sphaerotilaceae; genus Leptothrix; species Leptothrix ochracea. The sequence goes on along the minus strand of NZ_JH660693.1, from coordinate 26,797 downwards.
GCTTGACGATCATGATGGAGGTTTGACGGCCGAAATACTCTTCGACCGGCTTACCGTTGACAGTGATCTGGCCAGTGCCCTTCTTGATGAAGACACGAGCGACAGACGACTTGCGACGGCCAGTGCCGTAATTCCATTCTCCGATCATGGCAGCTCCTTAGAGAACAAGCGTCTTGGGCTGCTGAGCGGTGTGCGGGTGCGTCGCACCGGCATAAACCTTCAGCTTCTTGATCATCGCGTAGCCGAGCGGGCCCTTGGGCAGCATGCCCTTGACAGCCTTTTCGATGGCGCGACCCGGGTGCTTGATCTGCATGTCCTTGAACTTGGTCGCATAGATACCGCCCGGATAACCGGAATGACGGTAATAGACCTTGTCTTCGGACTTGGTGCCGGTCACGCGAATCTTGTCGGCGTTGACGATGATGATGAAATCACCGGTATCGACGTGCGGCGTATAGATGGGCTTGTGCTTGCCACGCAAACGGAGAGCGACTTCGCTGGCCACTCGTCCGAGAACCTTGTCGGCTGCGTCAATCACAAACCACTCGTGCTGCACTTCGGCCGGTTTGGCGCTGAAGGTTTTCATGCTTGTATCGAGTTAGTCATGGTTTCCATCCTGTCGGGCTCGGTGCTGCTTCTGAAAGGCAGCCTCTTGCCCCAGGCCCTGGCCCCTTCCGAAGAAGAGACTTTCTTTCCGGGAAACCGTTTCGGAAAAGCCCTCGATTATGCCTCAAAGCAATTTATAAGCCTTGTGGCTGGCCTTCCACACCCTTGACATAGAAGTTCATGCCGTAGAGAAATTTGTCGCTTGCAAGCTCGCCCTGACGCAGCACCGGCTTGCCATCTTGCCCAAAGAGGGGCCCGCGCCATATCCCGGCCTGACCCTGCCGCAGGGCGTCCCGCGCTTGCTCAACCCGCTGCCGCAGCGGCGCAGGCACTGCCGCAGAAAGCGACGCCAACACCACCGTCTCTTCGTGCATCCCCCACCACGCGGGCTCCGCCCCCCACTTCTCGGCCAACGCAGCCTGAATGGTTTGGCGGTAATACGGCGCCCAATCAACGGCAAAAACCACCAGCGGCTCGCCTCCTGATGCGCCAACACGCTGAAGGCTGATGCGACCACTTTCAGTGCTGTGCAGCACCATATCGACACCCAACCCCAGGCTCGCTTCACCTTGATCGAACCCAGCCACCCGGGTCACGCTCTTGGGCTCGACCGCTTGAGCGCCCAAAGCGAATGCATTGACGATACGCACCGCTTCGAGACTCGGCGTGACCATCTGAACACGGACACCGAGCACATGGCTTTGACTGAGCGAGCCGGCCACGAGTCCGGCCAAATAAGCCCCCTCGTAGGTTCGAGCCTCAAAAGCTCGCATATTGGTCATGGTTTTGATCCCCCCGAGTTGCTCGAAATGCACGCTTGGCGCATCGGCAGCCACGTGATGCATCGCCACCATCGCTCCAGCATGAGACACCATGCTAAAGATCAATCGGTGCTCTTCCTTGACCAAAGAACGCAGCGCCTCCTCCATGGCGACCTCATCGCCGAGTTGCTCTTCAACATGCATTTGGAGACGAGCCCCCAACTCGCCCGCGACCACTTCACGGGCAGGGTCCACGCCCGCACCCGCATAGAGAAAAGCCACTTTCAGCGGCGGCGGGCCCGCCGAAGGCTCGCTGGATGGGCGACAAGCGACCATGCCGATCAGCAACATCAACCCCACAAACCGAAACCAAGGTGTCATGGCAGACCTTTCCGAGGAAACACGCATCACACGCTGGATGAAAGGACGGCGCAACAAGGACCGTGCGATTATCACGCGCCTCAAACGTCCGGAGTTGTCATGTCCTGTTGCCGCCCCCCTGCCCTTCGAAGTCTTGCCACACTGGTTTTGGCCATGGCCTTGAACACGATCGCACAAGCGCAACCGGTTTATGCGCTCTACGGCACGCTCGATGTGGCCGTGGGATCGTTTCAAGCCGCTGGCAGCGCACGCCTGAGCCAAGTTCAAAGCGGAGCCATGCACACCAGCTTCATCGGCTTGAAGGGTGAAGAGGCCTTGGACAGTGGCGCCAAGGTCCTGTTCAACTTGGAAGGATTCTTGAGACTGGACAGCGGTGAATCAGGTCGCTGGACCGATACCCCGAACGACGGCGCGTGGTCACGGGCGGCAAATGTGGGCTTTGCCGGCTCATTTGGCACGGTCCTCCTTGGCCGCGTGCCCAATCTGATGTTCACGCACTCACGCCCCTTCAACAGCTTCAGCGCCCGCTTGGGCGACGCCCCCACGCTGTCCCTGGCTTGGTCAGACCCCCGAGGATCGATGGCACACATCGACGGTGACACGGCGTGGAGCAACGCCCTGAGCTACGTGGGCCGGCCCCAAGGCCACTGGATCTTTGCCCTACAAAGCGCAGCCCCTGAGGGCAACGGCCACCGCAATCTCGGTGTCAACTTGGACTACACCCCTTCGGGGCCCTTCAAAATCAATGCAGCGTGGCAAGACGTTCAAGTCGGCTTGGGGGGCCAGAAGGAAAGTACCGGCAGTTTGGGGCTGAGCTACGACGCTGGGCCGATCCAGTTTTACGCCCAAGCCGCTAGCATTGACGACCGTGCTCAGGGCTCACTCACGAAGGTGGTGGACATGAGTCTGGCGCTCCCCATGGGCCTCAACCACACCCTCTTGCTCGCATGGAACCACGCTGATCTGAACACAGACCGTAGCCAAGCCAGCACGCTGCGTTTGGGCGACACCCATGACGTGAGCCAGCGCACCACGCTGTACGGCGTGATCCAACGCGATCAACGCACAGGCTTGGCAGCGGGTCACAGCTTGGCGGTGGGTTTGCGACACCTTTTTTAATGCCGCATTCGTATCAAATTGTGCACAATCGCACCTCATTCTTGTTCGCCCATTCGCATGAAATTGCTGCGCCGCGTCGCTTGTTTCTCCCTCGTCGCCCTGTGCTACGCCTCAGTTCAACCGGTTGGTGCCCAAACGGCCGATGCGAGCAGCACGTTGCAGGCGCTGCAACAACTTCAGCAAGCCCAACAGCTTGGTAATGCCACGCAGCCTCTGAGCCCCCGCACAGTACCGCTGCCTCAAGGCACCCTCAACCCCAACACCATCAGTCCGGCGACGATTCAACGGATGCTCAGCATCGACCCCAATGCGGGTCAGTCGCCACACCCCCCCAGCAACGATCCGAACAATCCGCCCCAAGACCCCAACAAGGCGGAGGCCCCACTGATCAGCGCCCACGATGCCCTCCCCGATAACGAATTTCAGCGCTTCGTCTTCAGTGCCACGGGCAGTCGGCTGGGGGTGTTCGGGCAGAGCTACTTTATGCAAACTGAGCGCACCTTCGCGCCCAGTGAACGCATCCCCGTCCCGGCGGACTACGTTCTCGGCCCCGGCGATGAGCTGTTTGTGCGGGTCTGGGGCAGCATCGATGTGGATCTGCGCGTCACGGTGGATCGCAACGGCTTGATCAACCTGCCCCGCGTCGGTGCCATCACCATGGCGGGGGTCAAGGTCAGCGAGGCTGAAACCGTTCTGCGCAGCCAAATCGGGCGGGTGTTTCGCAATTTCAGCCTCAATGTGACCTTGGGCCAGTTGCGCAGCATGCAGATCTTTGTGGTCGGCCAAGCGCGCAAACCCGGCAGCTACACCGTCAGCAGTCTCTCGACCCTCATCAACGCCATCTTCGCCAGCGGCGGCCCCAACACCAACGGCAGCCTGCGGCATATCCAACTCAAGCGCAACGCTCAGGTGGTGAGCGAGCTGGATCTGTACGACTTCATCCTCAACGGCGACAAAACCCAAGATGTCCGTCTGCAAAGCGGCGACACCGTGGTGTTCTTGCCCAAGGGCCCACAAATTGCCTTGCTCGGCTCGCTGGATAACCCTGCCATCTTTGAACTCAAAGGCAGCACCGAGTCTGCGGCCACGGTGTTGCGCTACGCCGGCCTGAGCCGCATTTCTGTCAATCGCCCCACCGCCTTGCTTGAGCGGGTGGACTCGCTCAACACCAAGTCCCCGCGCAGCGTCAACACCTTGAAGCTTGACGATCAAAGCGCTGAGGCCGCCCTGTTGCGCGACGGTGACATGCTGACTTTGTTTGGTTTGGCCCCGGCTTTTGGCAACGCCATCACGCTGCGCGGCACGGTCGCAGCGCCCTTGCGCTACCCCTACGCCCCAGGCATGCGCATCAGCCAGCTGATCCCCGACCGCGAGGCGCTGATCACCCCGGACTACTACCAGCGCAAGAACCGCTTGGTGCAATTTGCAGCACCCACCACCCAAGCTGCTGCTGCCGTGGATGTCAACCAAGTCAACGTCGAACACGATGTGCGCAACATCGTCGATGAGCCGAACTGGGAATACGCGGTCGTTGAGCGCCTGAACCGCGACGACCTGACCATGCAAGTGCTGCCCTTCAATCTGGGCAAGGCGGTGATCAAACACGACCCGGAGCACGATTTGGTGCTGCAACCCGGTGATGTGGTCACCATCTTTGGCATCAACGATGTCAGCAACCCGATCAGCCGGCGCACCCGCTTGGTTCGGGTAGAGGGTGAAGTCCAAGCCCCGGGCATCTACCAAGTCCGTCCGGGCGAATCGCTGCGCAGCTTGATCACCCGCGTGGGCGGCATGACCCCCGAAGCCTACGTCTTTGGCACCGAATTCAACCGCGCCACCACCAAAGCCACGCAACAAGCCGCCCTCAACGAAGCGGTGAACCGACTGGAAAATCAATTGGCCAGCGCTGGTGCAGACCAAGCCGCCAACCTCGTGACCAGCGATGCCCAAACAGCGATCCAGTTGCGCACGGCCCACGTCGAAGCTCGCAAGGCGCAGATCTCCCGCTTGCGGAGCATCAAATCCACCGGTCGTATCGCCCTTGAACTCGACCCCACCACCAACACATTGAGTGATTTGCCCGATATCCCGCTCGAAGACGGCGACCGGATCTACATCCCTCACCGCCCGGGCTTCGTTTTGGTGGTGGGTGCGGTGGCCAACACCAACGGTCTGCTATGGCGTGAGGGCAAGCGACTACGCGACTACCTGAATGTGGCCGGTGTCGAACCCGATGCCAATGAAGCCGGCCTTTTTGTCGTGCGAGCTGATGGTTCGGTCGAACACAACAACGCCCATCGTGGCTGGTTCGATACCTCACTCGACGACCTGAAACTCATGCCCGGCGACACGGTGGTCGTGCCTGAAAAGACCGATCGTGAAACGTTCTGGACCACCTTGGTTCGCGGCCTGAAGGACTGGAGCCAGATCTTCTACCAGTTTGGTCTGACCGCAGCGGCCATCCACACCCTGAGACTATGAGCGACGAGCGTATCCAAGACCAAGAGACCCACGAAGAGGTCTCCCTGCTGGACCTTGCCTTGGTCTTGCTTGAACACCGCAACATCGTGCTGGGCATGCCGCTGGGCGTGGCCCTGCTGGTGCTGGGCCTGAGCTTTCTGATTGCGCCGAAATTTGCCGCCACCACCCAGATCATGTTGCCCCAGCAACCCCAAAGCGGGGCAGCGGCGCTGCTCGGCTCGCTGGGGGGACTGGGCGGTGGCGGTCTTGGCGGGGCCGCCGGAGCCATCGCCGGGCTGAAAAATCCAGCGGATCAATGGATCGGTTTACTCAAAAGCCGCACCGTGCAAGACGGCATGGTGGCGCGCTTTCATCTGCGCGAGCGCTATGAAAGCAAGTACCAGTTCCAAGCCCGCCAAACGCTGGAGGGCCTGACCCAAATCAAGTCCGGCAAAGACGGTCTGATCAGCATCAGCGTCGAGGATCACGACCCAGCCACCGCCATGGCCATGGCTGATGCCTACATCGACGAGCTGCAAAAACTCAGCAAAACCTTGGCGGTGACCGAAGCTGGGCAACGACGCCTTTTCTTCGAAATCCAGTTGAAAGAGGCGAAAGAGCAGCTGATCAAAGCTGAAGTGGCCCTGCGCCAAAGCGGGGTGAGCGAGAGCGTGCTCAAAACCAGCCCGGATGCTGCGGTGGCCGTGCTCGCCCAGATCAAGGCCCAAGTGGCCGCCGCTGAAGTCAAAGTTGCCGTGATGCGCGGTCAATTCACCACCGACAGCCCCGATCTGAAACAAGCCCAGTTGGAGCTGACCTCCGTCCGCAGCCAATTGGCCAAAGCCGAACAAAACGACCCCAAGAGCGCCCAAGGTTCAGGCTCGCAATACGTCGCCCGTTTTCGCGAGTTCAAGTACCAAGAAACCCTCTTCGAGCTGCTGGCCCGCCAATTCGAAATGGCCAAGGCCGACGAAGCCAAGGACGGCGCCATCATCCAAGTGGTGGACAAAGCCACCCTGCCCGAATGGAAGTCCAGCCCCAAGCGCGGCATGATGACGGTGCTGGCCGGTGTGCTGAGCCTGATCCTCGGCACCGCTTTCGTCCTGATCCGCCAAGCCCTGCGCAACGCCCGGGAACGCGACCCTGTGTTTGCCGAGAAGCTGAAAAAGCTGCGCTGGCGACGTCCCTCTTGATCGGGTCAACGCGATAACTTTGCGACACCCCATGCCGCCCCCC
>NZ_JH660693.1:9158-20134 GCF_000262525.1 Leptothrix ochracea L12 | reverse complement strand
CCCCCCCCCCGTTCGGGCTGAGCTTGTCGAAGCCAGCGTGGGGCACAACACGGCCCTTCGACAAGCTCAGGGCGAACGGGGGTGTGGTGGCGCCCCGCGCATGGGATGCTTCAAACCCGTCCCACCCGCTCCAGATAGCGCGCAATCACCTGTTCTTCTGAGAACTCGCGCTGCATCTTGAGGGCCGATTGCGCGCCCATCGCTTCGAGCGCCGCACGCGGCAGCAGGGCCATGCGGGTCATGGCATCGGCCAAAGCGCCAGGATCACGCGCAGTGCAGAGCCAGCCGTTGCGGCCGGGGGTGATGGTGTCACGACAGCCGGGCACATCGGTGGCGATCAGCGGCCGGCCCATGGCCCCGGCTTCGAGCAAGGTACGCGGCACGCCCTCGCGGTACGAGGGCAACACGACGCAATGCGCCTCAGCAATAAAAGGCCGCACATCGCTGTGATGGCCCAGATAGCTCACCACCCCTTCGACCAGCCAAGCGCTTAATTCTTCAGCTCGGATCGCTGTCGGGTTGTCGGCCGCTGCCAAGCCCAAAAGCTGAAAACGCATTTGCGGCAGATCCTCGCGCACCATGCGTGCGGCTTCGACAAATTCACGCACGCCCTTGTCGCCCAGCAGCCGGGCGATCAGCAAGAAGGTGCGTGGCTCGGGGCTGCTGCTGGCGAGAGGCATCGCACTCGGCAAGGGCGTGGGTTGGAAGTGCTGCAAATCGACGCCTGAGCCCGGAATGCGCTCACTCTTGGCCTCAGACACCAAGCCAGCTTGGAGAAAAATCTGCCGGTCGTCCTCGTTCTGAAAAAACACCCAGTCGATGCGCGCAAAGGTCAGGCGATACAAGGCTTGCACCAGCTTGGTGAGCAAATTGCTGGCGATGAACGAACTGCCCAAGCCTGAAACATTGGCGATCTGCCGGCACGGCAAACACGAGCGGGCCAAGGCGCTGTAGATGTTGCCCTTGGGGGTGTAGGACAGCACCAAATCAACCCCCTCCTCGTGCAACCAGCGCCGCAGACCCAGCACTGCGCCCAATTCAGCAACCGGGTTCTTGCCCCGGCCAGACAGCGGCCAGACGCAGTGCTTGAAGCCCGCAGCGGTGATGCGCGCACTGTCATGCGCGTGCGCCGCATCTGGCGGAGCGATCGCCACCACCTCATGCCCGGCATGGCGCAGTGCCCGCATCAGGTTGAGGCGGAAGTTGGCCACGTACCAAGCTGTGTTGGCCACGATGGCGATCTTCATGCTGTTAAGCCAACGATGACAAAACAGGTCCAAGCATGGGCGTGGGACATCTTTAAACTGCCTACTGGGTACAAAAAAGAACGCGCATCGTAACGGTCACCGATATGTTTCCCCCCGATTGTTGGAACCCGAAGGTCTTTCGCCTCAGCAGCATCGCGCGCGCCGCAGCGCTTGCCTGCGGCCTCGGCAGTGGTCATCCGGGGGTTTGGGCTTTGCCCAGCAGCCTTGCGCCCACCAGCCTGCCGACCCAAGGCGCGGTGATCGCGGGCGCCGCCGCTTTGCAACCCGTGGCCGCAGGCGGCGCCAACTTGGTGATCACCCAAACCAGCCCCCGGGCGATCATCACGTGGGGCAGCTTCAACATCGGCAGCCAAGCCAGTGTGACGTTCCAGCAGCCCGACGCCAACGCCGTGACGCTGAACCGGGTCATCGGCAGCGGCGGCAGCCAGATCGACGGGCGGATGCAGGCCAACGGCCAAGTCTTTTTGATCAACCCGAACGGCATCCTTTTCAGCGCCAGCGCCCAAGTCAACGCGCACGGCTTGCTGGCTTCATCGCTGGACATCCTCGACGCCGATTTCAACGCTGGGCGGCTCCATGCCCAAGACACCCTCGGCTCCAACCAAGCGGCCAGCGTCAGCAACGCCGGCACCCTGATCACCGACAGCGCCAGCGGCAACTATGTTGTCTTGCTCGGCGGCCAAACCAGCAACAGCGGCCAGATTCAGGCCAACAACGGCACGGCGGCGCTGATCTCCGGCAGCGATATCACGCTCAATATCGGATCCACCGGCCTGATCCAAGCGGTGATCAACGCTGGCGCGCTTGAGGCCCTGACCGACAACAGCGGCACCCTGCAAGCCGACAACGGCCTGATTCAGCTGCGCGCCGCCGCTGCGCCATCCTCGTTGGCGCTGACCAGCGCCTTTGTCAACACCCACGGTGTGATCCAAGCCCGGGGGTTGAGCGCCACCTCAGACGGCACGCTTGAATTGAGCGCCGATGTCGTCCAAGCCTCGGGGAGCATCGACGTCTCGGGGCTGCATGGCGGCAAGGTTTTGGTCCAAGCCGGACGCAGCATCATTCAAGACGGTTTGATCGACGCCCACGGCACGGTGGGCCAAGGCGGCACGGTGCAACTCGACGCCACCAGCAGCGCGATTTTGCAAACCCTCAGCAGCCAGATCAACGCTGACGGCCCGGCCGGCGGTGGTTCGATCACGTTCAGCGGCAGCGCGTTGGCCGACATCGCCGGCAACAACCATGCAGCCGGCGGCACGCTCACCAACAAGCTCAGCGCCATCAATCACCGCAGTCTGGATTGGGTTCTCAGTCAACCCACCACCCTTGCCGACGGCAGCACCCTCTACCCGCTGGCTCAAGATTCGCTCGGCGCGGATGCTGGCGGCGCCGTGCTTCAACTGGACCCCCAAGGCCATCTCAGCTCGGTGTTCTACGGCCTGCATCCCAAGGATCACGTCGGCAGCGGCGGCATCACGCCGCTGTCGGGCCCCAACACCAGCACCAGCACCAGCACCAACGCTTTTGTCATCGCCAGCCCCGACTGGTCCGGGGGTTTGGGCGCCGTGACGTGGGTCGGCTCAAGCGGCGCCCAAGCCATCACCGCTGACCATGCGCTCATCGGCGCCCAAAGCGGCGACCGCGTTGGCAGCGGCGGGGTGGTCGCGCTGACCCATGGCAACTACGTGGTCAGCAGCCCGGATTGGGGCCCAGCCTATGAAGGCGCGGTGACCTGGGGCAACGGTGCCACCGGCTTGGTCGGCACCGTCTCCAGCACCAACTCGCTGGTCGGGGAGATTGCCGGCGACCGCGTTGGCAAAGGTGGCGTGATCGCCCTGACCAACGGCAACTACCTGGTGGTCAGCCCCGACTGGGGCACCAACTATCAAGGGGCCGTGACTTGGGGCAGCGGTGCGGGCGGCTTGGTGGGCCTGATTTCAAGCAGCAACTCGCTCGTGGGCGGCAACTTGGATCGACTCGGCAGCCGAGGGGTGATCGCCTTGGTCAACGGCAACTACGTGATCAGCAGCCCCGAATGGGGGCCGAACTACGAAGGTGCCGTCACTTGGGGCAACGGCGCCACCGGCTTGGTCGGCACCGTCTCCAGCGCCAACTCACTCATCGGCTCGATCTCGAACGACAAAGTCGGCAGCGGCGGCGTGATTGCCTTGGCCAACGGCGACTACGTGGTCGCCAGTCCCGATTGGGGCCCCAACTATGAGGGCGCGATCACGTGGGGCAACGGTGCCACCGGCTTGGCGGGCACGGTCAGCAGCAGCAATTCGCTCACCGGTGCCCCATCCGACCATCTCGGCAGCGGCGGTCTGACACGACTCTCCGCACCCAACAACAACGCTTTCGTGATCGCTAGCCCCGAGTGGTCCAACGGCCTGGGCGCGGTGACGTGGATCGGGCCGCAAAGCACCCGGATCAACGCCATCGACGCCAGCAACTCGCTCATCGGCAGCCAAGCGGGTGACCGGGTCGGCAGCGGCGGTGTGGTCGCCTTGACCCACGGCAACTATGTGGTCAGCAGCCCAGACTGGGGCCCCGCCTCTGAGGGCGCCGCCACTTGGGGCAACGGCGCCACGGGCTTGGTCGGCACCGTCTCCAGCACCAATTCCATGGTCGGCGCGATCCCGGGCGATCGCGTCAGCAGCGGCGGTGTGCATGCCTTGGCCCAAGGCAACTACGTCGTCAGCAGCCCGGAATGGGGCGCCAACTACGAAGGTGCGGTCACTTGGGGCAACGGTGCGACCGGCTCGGTGGGGCCGATCTCCAGCGCCAACTCGTTGATCGGCAATTCTTTCGAACAACTGGGCCACAGTGTGTGGCCTTTGGCGGATGGCTCCTACCTTGTGATTGGTCAAGGGGGCTCCAATTTGCAGTGTTTTGGAGACCGCGGTTGCATCGGCGTCATGTTGCCGTCCAACCGATCCTTCACCATGAATGCAAGCACCCACAGCTCAAGTGCTGATCCAAGCAGCACGGTGATCGACGACCACAGCAGCACTGGATCGACCGAGGCATCGACAAGCGGATCAGCGACCAGCGCAGCTGCTCACACCGCCCCACCTCCCGTACCCCAAGCGCCCAAGCAGCCCATCACTGCCACGCTGGACTCGCCCCACCCCATCTCACAGCCGCGCAGCAGCACCAGCTTGCCCGTCATTTCAGCCGACATGACCGCCGTCTTGAAGCAAGTGGAGAGCACCAATGCAGCGGGCATCTCGATCGCGCCCAATCTCGCTCACCCGGAAACCAACACCGCTGTGCCGCTAAGCAGCAAAACCGCCGGTGCTGACAAGCCCTCCACCTTGAGCAGCTTGAAAAGCTTTGCCAACACCATGAGCCACCAAGAAAAGGTGGCCGCCGCCGGACTGGCCGCCGCTGTGGGGGTCACGGCTGCTGGCGCTGGACTGCTTGGCTCCGGGGCGGCGGTAGCCACCAACAGTCTGATCAGCGTTTTGGGCAAAAACGTCTTGATCCGAAGCGTGCGCTTTGTGCTCAAACAAGGGGTGCAACGCTTGGCCAAGATGCTTCTCAGCCCAAGCAACCCGATTCACCATGTGATCAACCCCGCCGGGCTGGCGCTGGGCTATCTGCGTCCACGGGCCTTGGCGCTGTGGCGGCGCTGGCGTGGCCTCTGAAGGCTTGACGCGCTCAAGGCGTGCCCCCCCACCCACCCACACCCCTCCTCTCCCCTTACTCAACGCGCTTGCTCATCCAGCCAAGCTTGGAACATCAGCACGTCCCACACATGCGCCTGCCAATCGCGCCGACCGTGGACGTGGTCGTCCCACTTGCGGCGCACTGCGGCGACGTCAAAGTAGCCTTCGCGCGCCAAGCGGGCCGGGTCCAGCAAGGCTTCAGCCCAGTCTTTGAGGGGCGCGCGCAGCCAACCCTTGAGCGGGATGGCAAAGCCCATCTTCGGGCGGTCGATCAAGGCTTGGGGCACATGGCGATAGAGCACTTGGCGCAGCGGCCACTTGGTCACGCCGTCATGCAGCTTCAGCCCCTGCGGCAAGCAAGCGGCAAACTCAACCACGCGGTGATCGAGCATCGGCACGCGTGATTCGAGCGACACGCCCATCGCCGCGCGGTCCACCTTGGTCAAGATGTCGCCCGGCAAATAGCTGAGCTGATCGAGCACCATCATGCGTTCGACATCGCTCAAGCCCGGCATCAAGCTGGCCGAGCATTCGCTCAAGATGGTGGTCGGCTCGCTTGAGCCCAGCACCACCTTGGCCGGATCGGGCCAGTGACTGATCAGCCCCCGGTACAGATCACTGAAGTGCGCACTGCCCAGCAAACCCGCGCCCTTGTAGATCTTGTCGCCCAAGATCGGGTGTCGACGCTTGGCCGGCAGGGCCGACTCCACCAGATCAATCAACCGATTCCACTGATCGGGCGAGAGCAGCTGCAACGTCGAGCAAGCCAGATGGCGCAGCGGCCGGGGCACCTTGGACATGCGATGCCAGAGCTTGTGCGCCAAGCGATAGCGCTCGTAACCGCAGAACAGCTCATCACCGCCGTCGCCCGAGAGCGAGACCGTGACGTGCTGGCGCGCCAGTTGCGAGACCAGAAAAGTCGGGATCTGTGACGAATCGGAAAACGGTTCGTCATAGAGCTTGGGCAGATCGGGGATCACCGCCAAAGCCTGCGCGGGCTCGATGTAGAGCTCGGTGTGTTCGGTGCCCAAGTGCTGCGCCACCGCTTTGGCGTGCTCAGCTTCGTTGTAACCCGGCTCATGAAAACCGATGGTGAAGGTTTTGACCGGGCGGCTCGACTGCGCTTGCATCAAGGCCACCACAGCGGAGGAGTCGATGCCGCCCGACAAAAAAGCCCCCAGTGGCACGTCAGCCATCATCTGCTGACCCACGGCGTCTTTGAGCAGCGCTTCCAAGCGATCCACCGCGTCGTTTTCGCTCCCCACAAAGGGCTCGGCATGCCCCTGCAAAGCCACCTCAAGCGCCGACCAGTAAGCGTGGATCTGCGGCTCAGGCTGGGCCTGCGACACCTGCAACCAGCAGCCCGGCTCCAGTTTGTGGATGCCTTGATAAATGGCATGCGGCGCGCCGATGTAGTTGTGGCGCAGCAGCAGCGCAAGCGCGTCGCGGTCCACCACCGCCGCAAAGGCCGGGTGAGCGCGCAGCGCCTTGAGTTCTGAGCCGAACAACAAGGTGCGCGAACGGCCACCCACCCCGCCCTGCCAACCCCAGTAAAGCGGCTTTTCACCCATGCGGTCGCGGGCCAAGCTCAAAGTGCGCTCTTGGCGATCCCACAGCGCGATGGCAAACATGCCCACAGCGCGCTTCAAAGTTGCCTCAAAACCCCACGCCTCGAAGCCCGCCAACAAGGTTTCAGTGTCCGAATGCCCGCGCCAAGCGGGTGAACGCCCCAGCTGCGCCAGCTCAGCACGCAGTTGGGTGTGGTTGTAGATCTCGCCGTTGAAGGCGATCACATAGCGCCCGCTGGCGGACGTCATCGGCTGATGGCCGGCTTGGCTCAAATCGACAATCGCCAAGCGCCGGTGCCCCAAGCCGATGCCCACCTCCCGGTCCGACCACACCCCGGCACTGTCCGGCCCCCGATGCCGCAACGCCCCCGCCATCCGCCGCAGCAACGCTTCAGCATCTAGACGAGGCCCGATATCGCCCAAGGATAGAAAACCTGTCAAACCGCACATCAGGTTGATCCCTTCTTGGTTGACGCCACAACTTGGGCGTACACCGCTTCAGTGCGCTCGCGCGCCCGACGCATGGAAAACTCGCGCTGCAGCCGAGCATGCGCTCGGCCACCCATAGCCGCGCGATCCTCGGCGCTCATCGCCAGCAGATCGAGCAAACCTTGCGCCAAGGCTTGCGGGTTTTCGCGCTCGACGACCCGTGCGGTGTCACCCACCAGCAAGGCGGTATCGCCCACATCGGTGACCACGCTGGGACGCGCCATCACCATGGCCTCGCCCACCACGAGGGGGAAAGCTTCGGTGCGCGAAGAAGAACAAAACACATCCATGGCCGCCAGCAAGCGCGGCACATCGCTGCGCTCACCCAGCAAAAAAAAGCGTTCCGCGCACCCCGTCACCGCAATCCAAGACCACAAGATGGCGTTGTCCTTGTCCAGCCCGGTACCCACCATCAGAAAGCGCGCCTCGGGCCGACGTTGAGCCACCCGTGCGGCAGCTTCGACAAAATTGCGGTGATCTTTGGCAGGGTTGAAGCGCCCGACGCAGCCGATCAGCACCTGGCCCGCCGTCATGCCCAACTCAGCGCGCAAGGCGGCGACCGCCTCTGCGGCGATCGGGGCCGGCTCGGCGTCAAAACCGTTCGGAATCACCGTGATGCGCTGAGCGTCATAGCCCAGCGCCACATGCACCCGGCGCGAGGCTTCAGCCACACAAAGGATGCGGCTCGGCAGCCAGGACGAACTCCAGGCGCACAGCTTTTGCACCACCCGGGTTGGGTGTGAGCCGCTGCGTTTCAGGTCGAGCGAATGAATGCCCCAGATCACCGGCATCCCACCGGCCACCTTGGCCGCCAAGCCCCCCAGCAAATCGGCGTGATACATCCACGTTTGCACCACATCGGGCTGGATCTGCCGGATCAGGCGCTGCAAGGCCCAAAGCACACGCGGCACACCCAGCACACCACGCAACCCCAAGGCATGCACCGGCACCCCCATGGCTTGCAGCGCATCACCGTAGACGCCCATGGTGGTGAGCGAGATAACCTCGTGCTGATAACTCGTGTTCCCTTGATGGGCTTCCACGAGCCGCTTGAGCATCATTTCTGCCCCGCCGCGACCCAAGCCGATGATGACGTGGACAACCTTCAAGCTTGAACCACCGTGGGTGTCGAGCGACTCACCGCCGCAAACAAGCCGTCCCAAACGTTGAGCACCGCTTCCAAGGCATAGCGGTCGATCACCGAGGCGCGCGCATGGCGGCCCAAGTTGTGGCGCAAAGCCGCGTCACCCATCAACTGCGCCAAAGCACTGCGTAAGGCGTCGCGGTCATGCACCCCGACCAACAAAGCATCGATCCCGCCGCGACTCATCTCGTATGGGCCGCTGGGGCAATCGGTGCTGACACAGGGCAAGCCCACACCCATGGCTTCGAGCAGCGCATTGGGAAAGCCCTCAAAGCGCGACGCCATGACAAAGGCATCGGCCTCGCTCATCACTTGCCAAGGGGCATGGGTACGGCCGCGCAGAAAAATGCGCTGCCCTAGCCCCAAACGCACGATCTGCGCTTCGAGCTTGGCGCGTTGCGGGCCTTCGCCGTAGATCGCCAGATCCCAGTCTGGAAACTTGGGCGCCAGTTGGGCAAAGACTTGGATGATTGAGCTGACCTGTTTTTCTTCCGAGAGCCTTCCAAGGCTGAGCAGGGTTTTGCGGCCGGTGTTTTCTTGCTCCAAATGGTTGGCCTGCCAGCCCAGAACATCCATGGGCAAGGGATTCGGCACCACGGCCACCCGCTCTAAGCCGCCATAAACCTGATGGATGCTGGCCTGCACTGCCTCGGTTTGCACGGTGACCCAATCAGCATGCCGATACAACCACTGGCACGCCATTTTCCAAACCCAACCCACCGGCTGGATCGACGGATCACTGCGCTCGCAAACGATGCATGGCACGCCCGTAAAAGCGGTCGCAGCCAAGGCGGCGATATTCACATTCGGCAAAAACGAAATCACCACATCCGGTTTTTTCTCTTTCACCATCTGCCGCAGCGCCCTCAACCGCGCCCCATACCTTTTGCCCCCACCTTGAACAACCCCAACCCGCTCCGACAAATAGATCAAGTCAATATTAGGATGCAACTGATAGAACGGCTTCCCGCCCCCCGAAAACGTCGGCACCAACGTCACCTCATCCCCCCTCTGTGCCCACGCATTACAAAGCGTGGCCGCCACACGTTCGGCACCACCGGAGCTGAGAGAGCTGATGAGGAAAAGGATTTTTTGACGCACGCCTCATTCCTCCCAGAAGAATCTATATGGGACATATGGTGACTTCAGATGCATATCATCTAAAGAATTAACACGCGCACCACTATCTACTTTTTCAAGCCCAGAAATACCACCAAACAAATTTAAAACAACCAACGGCAAAACAATCATTCGAACATACATAGAATACTTCCTTCTGCCAGAATAATAAAAACACCAGTAAACAAGAATTATATTTACAATAACCTCAACTCTATCAACAAACAGAAAAACATTGCTAAAATACCTCAAAACAACCCAAAACAAGAAGAAAACAAAAATCCAAGCATTTCCAAAACTCAAAGAAATATAAGAACACAAAATACCAAACAACACAATCAACAGAAAGAAACCAGCTCCATAACTAGCCTCTTCACCGGAACCAAAGAAAACGGCATACGACAAATATTTCGCAGCCTGAGCATCACTAATCAGGAAAACAAATACTAATCCAGAAGCAACCAAAATAACAACCAACAGACCAAACAATTTAAAACTTATACGCTCCCTAACTATAACAATAGGCAAATAAAAAATCAACGATGAGTAGTGAGCCAAAAATGCAATTAATCCACCAATATAAAACTTCTTGGCCGAACCATACAACTCAGAAACAGTTATCAGCAACACCAAAGCAGCCGTTCCACCACGAAGAATATTAAAAGAAAAAGAAAGATAAAATGCCGACACGTAAAAACAAAGAAACAATGCAGGGCTAGCCAAAGAACGCAACACAACCCACAACAAAACGCCCTGAATTAACGAAATAGCCCCAACAAACAAAAAAGAACTTCCACCCAATAGACCAACAGCTTTTATCAGAAAAACAAAAATAGGTTCAACAACACCAAAAACACCACCCAAATCTTCATCGACGAAATTGTTATACATCTCATGATAAGAATAAGTATCAGTACCAACATAGCCACGAAGAGCGGAAAAAATAGTAATTATCGCCAACAAAAAAGACGTAACTTTTTTCTGAAAAAGCAGCGGCGTCCAACTGGCCAACCAAGCAGTAGAACAAACCGAGACCAAAACAAGAACATACAAAAACAAAATTAATCCTTAATCAGCCAAACTCGGCCTTCAGAATCAGTTACTTTATTCATCTTAAGCAAAACGCTTCTCTTTATTTCGGGACTCATCATGCCTGTACATGAATTCTTATTCTTCAGCTTATCAAGCAATTGATCAGTATTCCCGCAAACCCTAGCTGGAGAGCCAATTGCAACCGCACCATCTGGAATACTTCGAGTAACAACTGACATTGCGCCAATGACACAATTACATCCAATGCTAACGCCAGGAAGAATCACAGATCCCATTCCTATAAAAGTATTGTCACCAACATTAATTGGCCCCATAACATCCAAGTCAGGAGTATTTTTTCTAAAAATAAAAGTACTACCGTCATGGGTAATAAATCTTACACCAGCAGTCAATATAACATCGCTACCCAGAGTCACAAGATATGGCTCAGACCCAAAAGCCCCGGGATGCAAAGAGAACAACTTAACTCGATCGCCGACATTAACACCTATTTTTATCGCATACGAAACAGGATTAATCTTCGCATGTAAGAAATCAATTACATAGCGGATAATGCCAATTATTTTTTTCATCGCAAAATAGCCTTCTTAAAACAAGACAAGATAACAGGCCCAACAAGGAACCACCTCATAAAAGAAAGAATAATGTGCCGCAAAGAAGCGTC
>NZ_JH660693.1:0-9058 GCF_000262525.1 Leptothrix ochracea L12 | reverse complement strand
GTCACGGAAATTAAGGGCTATTAACCTTCTAAACCCATGTTCATCACCATCAACAAGTCGAGCAATAGCAAATGATTTTCTCCGTACAAGCCGCGCCTTGCGCACAATAGAGGCATCCACACCAATACTTAAAGAAAAATCAAAAGCCCGCTCATACGCATCTTCTATTATTTGACGATATGCGATATTTTTAGAAACACCAGAATCATGCAACCTATACATTCCAAGAATGCTTTTATTTAAATGTATAAATCCTTCTAAACCAAGCCTACGTATATAAATTTCGAAATCAACGTAGTCAATCCCACCAATCAAAACTTCAGATTTAATAGATCTATACATAGTACTACTATGAATGAAATATGTGCCCAACAATAAAAGATCTTTTATCTCAGCAAAAATAGGCAAATTGCCATTGCCAATCATTCTGTCACTACCAACAACACCAACAGCATGAACAGATATTTTGACATCATGAAACCTATCCAATACATTAGCTTGCGCGGCCAATTTCCCAGGCAAAGCATAATCATCACCATCCATATGCGCCACATAGTCACCCCTAGCCAATGCATGGACATCGAGATAATTTTTGGCTGCTCCAATATTCTTCTCTCGAAGAACTGGGCGAATGATATTTGGGTATTGAGTGGCGAAGTCGCTCACAATGGCGCGAGTACCATCTGTTGAACAATCATCCCCCACAATGATTTCAAACGGGAAATCTGTTTCCTGATCGACCAAACTTTGCAGGCATTGGGCGATGTATTTTTCTTGGTTATACGTCACCACGCACACTGAAACCTTGGGGCGCGGGGTTTCTGGGGATGAGGGTGTCGTGGGGGTCATGGGGAAGCAGTCAAAGGGTTCGGGCCAGCCATTTTTGGCGGATGAAGCCTCGGCATGGGGCGGAGCTGAGGGCGGCCAAGGCCATCACGGCCATGCCGATGAGCAGCAAAAGCGCCACCAGCCCGAGACGGGATGCGGGAGGACTCAGGAAGGCCATGGCCGACAGGGCGGCAACCGCCGTGACCAAGGCCACAGGGCCGACATCCTGAAAAAGCCAGCGCCCATGCAGTCCCGGCGCAAAACGTCGGTGAACCAAGGGCACCCAGAAGAGAAAATAGGCTGCGTTGGCACCCAACCAAGCCCAACCGGCGCCAGTGGCACCAAAGTTCAGCGTCGCCCAAATCACGGTGGGGATCAGCAGCCCCACGAAGAGCACGTTGCCAAGCAGGTGCAGGCGCACATCGCCCTTGGCGAACTGAAGGTAATAGGGAAAAGCGCCCAACGCCAAGATGCCGTTGCCCAAGGCGTAAAGGCGCAGGATGGGTGCGGCGTGCGCGGCGGTGGTGGCGTTGCCAGTCCAGGCCCAGAGCAGCGGCTCGGCAAAACAAGCCAGCATCAGGGCCACCGGCAGCGCAATCACCGCCACCCACTGCGTGGCCTTGCGGTAAAGGTCGATCAAACCTTGCTCGTCGTGCTGCGCTTGCAGCCGACTCAGGCGCGGCAAAAGCGCGGTGCTGATCGGACCGCTGACGATCGACACCCCACCCGCCACCAACACCGCCAAGGTGAAATAAGCGTATTCGCCCAAAGGCAAGAGTTTGGAGAGCACCAGCTTGTCGGTCTGCGTCACAAACACCCACACCGCACTGGTGAAAGCGATGCTGAGCGAAAACTTGAGCACGCCGCGCAAAGGGGCCCACGCCCAACCCACCCGTATCCCTGCAACCCCTGCAGGCAAAGCCGGCATCAAGCGATAGGTTTTGACCGCCAGCACCGCCGTTTCCACACAGGCCACCGCGAGCTGATAACCGAAGAAATGCGCTGGCGTGGTGCCCCACAGATAAAAGACGGGCAACACCAAGACAAAACGCGCGGTGGCCATGGCGGCGTTCAACTGACCCAGCCAAACCTGCTGCTCAAAGCCCCCAATCGCGCCGCGATACAACCCGGCCACCCAACGCAGGCCGATGATGGCCGCCATCAACTCAATCGCCAGCCGCACCTGATCCAGCGGCAAATGCTCCACCTTGAGCCAGCGCGCCGCGATGGCGTCGGCCCCCACCATCAGCGCCAGCGCCCCAAGCAGACCCACGGCATAGAAAACGCCTTCCAGCGCGCGCAACAACTGCCGCAGCTGCAAGGCGTCCATCGCCCCGCCGGCAAAGCGCGCCGTCTCACGCGACATCGTGGGTGCCAAACCCATATCGAGCAGCAAAAACCACGCCTGCAACATCGCATAAAAGCCAATCAACCCATAGGCTTCGGCACCCATGAACTGGATGTAGACCGGCACGATCACGATGCCGATCAACGTGACATAGATCTGGCTGGCGTAGCTGGCGAGGACGTTGCGCTTGAATGACATGCCAACAACTGAAGAAATCAATCCCAATACTTGTTCTTGGCGACATGAGAAACATAGTCCTCACGCGTCACCCCGACCACCACTTTGTCGTGGTGTTGGCCCTCTCTGAAAAACCAATCGCGGCGAATACCCTCGTGCTGCCAACCACACTTATCGATATAGAACTTAATGGATCGATGATTGTAGGCAATCATGTCACCATCAAGACGATGAAGCCCAAGCTCCATGAAGGCATATTTCATGATGGCATGAACAGTATCCAAGGCATAGCCTCTTCCACGTAAATTGGCTTTACCAATCATCATGCCGTGATACGCATTTTTATTTTTCCAGTCGATATTCACAAGATTGGCCGTACCAATCAAGCCTTCTTCGGGCGTATCGATGCAAAAAACATGGTCGGTTAGATTGCCGTCTTTCCGCCCCCGGACCCAATCTTCTGTGGATCGACTCGAGAACGGAAAATGCCATCCGCCCAGCATGCGCCATATTTCTGGATCATTGCTCCAACGGTGCAAATCAGGAATATCAGCCAATTCAGGGGCTCGCAGTGTGACAATTTTTCCGCAAATATTCATAGAGCACCTTGGTGAGTCAAATTATGCGCAAAGAATCATTGAATCCATGATCGAACAAGTTTAATCATTCGATCCATATCTTCCGAGCCATACCGTTGATCGCAAGGCAAAGCCAAACACCGATCAGCGTAGTGAGCGGCCCATGAGGATGCATCGGCACGTGTGCGAACGTCTGGCCAATAGGTAGGCACAAAAATGCGTTCGGCAATCAATTTTTGCCTCAACGAGGCGTCATGAACAAGCCATGGATAGCTCAAAGGTCCGTTGACCGTCTCTGCCCGAATCTCGAAAAGATTGCTGGCACCGAGCGCAGCATGCAAAACACCGAAATTGGCATTGCGCTTGATCCGGGCTTGTTCAACGTCGAGTGTTTGAAAGAGCTTGCTTGTCAAGCAAGACATCGCCTTGGGTTCGATGTCTTCTTCAAGACTGGCTTCGGCGCTCTGATAGTCGCTATAGCCCGACTCCGGCGTCTCAGAGCAACGACGGAGCAAATGCCGCATACGGTCTAGGCTGCGCTCATCCACCGCCACAGCCGGCTCAACGGGCTGCGCGGTGAACATCAAACCGCCATCGGGCAGAGGGAAGAATTTTCTGGGCGAATAGATGGTGGCCAAACATGCCCGAGGTTGCGCATAAAAAGCTTGGGAATAATCCAGCACCACCTGTTGCGGATCAAATCGGGCCAACACCTTGTCCACTTCGGCGTCACAAAGACCGAAGTAATTGACATACAAGAGCATGTCGGTTGACGCCAAGGTGATATCGGTCGCGATGCCCAAATGGGCATCCACCGCATAGAAACAAAGCTCGATCCCCGCATGACGCACCGGGGCAAGCATCGCGTCACAAAGATAGGTCGGCAGCCATACTCTTTGAGGCCGACAAGTCCGCAGCAAAGCCAAAAAGGCCGACCGTGCAGATTGATACTTCAGTGCAGCCGAATATGTGTCATGGGTTCGATCAGGCAGAGCAAGCTCAAAATAGCCGCCCATGGCCTTAGGGGTTGCCGTCATTTTTTTCAAGCTCATAAGCCCCGAGCAAATCAACCACATGACTGGGACTGCACCACATCAAGGTGTCGATCATCGAGAGGTAGGGCACAAAGTCGGCCGAGCCTTGGGCATAGGGTGGCAGCAGCGGCTTGGTAAAGCGGAGTTCGATGCCTGCGGCCTGGAAATGCTCGGTGCTGTACAGGCTCTTTCCACCGATGGAGTTGTGATAGTGGGTGGCCTTTTTTTGACGGCAAACCTCTATCACGCGATCTTCAGCGCGGCAATCATCAGCCACGGTCAGATCGGAGGCGAAAGAAAAGACCCGAGGCACCTTCAAATAATCAAAAACCGCCGTGATGCTCTGGGCATTCTTGCGGGCAACACCAAGGTCTTGGTCGTTGATCACACCTGCAATGATCGGATACACGGCCTCAAAAAATGGTGCCTTGGCGTAAGCCGAGCGAATCTGTTTGAGAAACACCTCAAATCGGCCGGTGTAGTTGTGTTGCGCAATCGTTCTGAAACTGCTGATCGAAGCCACCGGCAGACTGAAATCAAAGCGCGCGCGATTCAACAAGATGGCGTTGCGATTGATGAAGCCCTGCTTGATGAAATTGGCATCGTCATAGAAGACGAATTCATCGACTGAAAACGCCAGCTGGTAATAGCCGATGTACGGAAAAACATAGGGCTGCATCAAGGCAAGCTTCATGCCGACCTCATCAAGCGCAAGCGCGAATCTGCGCCACCACCCGGTCTTGATCCGCGTCGCTTAAGGCGGGATAGATCGGCAGGCAGAGCACTTTGCGGGCGATCTCGCTGGCCACGGGCAGATTGCCGGGGGCGGCGGATGGCAGGCCGCGATACATGGGGAAGTCGGAGATCAGCGGATAGAAGTAGCGCCGGGCAAAGATGTTTTGCTCGCGCAAACGCTGATAGAGCGCGTCGCGGCTGAGGGGGAAATCAGGCTCGATCAGGATGGGGAAATACGAGTGGTTCGCCACCGCCTGACCGGCATCACGCACACAGCGCAAGCCCGGTACATCGGCCAGCGCAGCGCGGTAGCGGGCGTCGATGGCCGCACGGCGCACCATCGCAATATCGATGTGCTTGAGTTGCAACAGGCCAAACGAGGCGTTGAGCTCGCTCATCTTGCCGTTGATGCCGGGGGCGACCACGGTGACTTCATCGACAAAACCGAAGTTCTTCAGGTGGTCGATGCGCTGCTTGGCAATGGCGTCGGGGCAGACGATGGCCCCGCCTTCAAAGGTGTTGAACACCTTGGTGGCGTGAAAACTCAGCACCGACAAGTCGCCAAACCGCAGCACGCTGGTCCCCGGCGTGGTTTGCACCCCAAAGGCGTGGGCGGCGTCGTAGATCACCTTCAAGTTGTAGTTGTCAGCGATCTTCTGGATGGCATCCACATCACAGGGGTGGCCGTAGCAATGCACCGGCAAGATGGCGGTGGTCTGCGGCGTGATGGCGGCTTCGATCCGGCGCGGGTCGAGGTTCAAGGTTTGCGGGTCGATATCGACAAACACCGGCTTGATGCCGTTCCACAGCAACGAGTGCGCCGTGGCCACAAAGGAGTACGGCGTGGTGATCACTTCCCCCGTGATGCGCAGCGCCTGCAAGGCCGTGACCAGCGCCAACGTGCCGTTGGTAAAGAGGGCAATGTGCTCGACGCCAAGGTGCTCACACAAGGCCTTTTCAAGCTGCTGATGAAACGGCCCGCCGTTGGTGAGGATCTTGTTCGACCAGATCTGCTCTAAGTAGGGCTGGAACTCGGCCAGATCGGGCAGAAAAGGCTGGGTGACATAGATCGGTGTGGGTGCAGTCATGCGCGTTCAGATCACTTCGTGATGCAGCAGATGGTCCACATACCACGTCATGGCCAAGGCAAGGCCTTCGGCGACGCGGTGCGTGGGCTGGTAGCCAAGCAGGTTGTAGGCCTTGCCGATGTCGGCCAGCGAGTGGCGCACATCGCCGGCGCGGAACTCGCGGTATTGCGGCGCAGCGTCTTGCAGATGCGGGAAACGCGGCAACAACGCTTGGCGCAAATGGCCGTAAAGCTCGTTCAAGGTGGTGCGGTCGCCCACGGCCACGTTGTAGACCTGATTGACTGCCGCCGGATCGGTGGTCACGGCTGCCAGCAAATTGGCTTGCACGGTGTTGGCGATGAAGCAGAAATCGCGGCTGGTTTCGCCGTCACCGTTGATGTAGACCGGCTCAGCAGCGATCAGGCTCGCAATCCACTTCGGGATCACCGCCGCATACGCGCCGTCCGGGTCTTGGCGCGGGCCAAAGACGTTGAAATAACGCAGGCCAATGCTTTGCAGCGCGTAGGTGCGGTCAAAGACGTCGGCGTACATCTCGTTGACCGCTTTGGTCACGGCGTAGGGCGACAGCGGCTTGCCGATGCGCTCTTCGACCTTGGGCAGACCGGGGTGATCACCGTAGGTTGAGCTGGAGGCGGCGTAGACAAAGCGCTTGACCTTGGCGTCGCGCGCAGCGACCAGCATGTTCAGAAAACCGCTGATGTTGACGTCGTGGGTGGTGATCGGGTCTTGAACCGAACGCGGCACGCTGCCCAAGGCGGCCTGATGCAACACCAGATCGACCCCGGTACAGGCTTGGCGGCAGGTGTCCAGATCACGGATGTCGCCCCGGATGAAGCGCAGCCGCGCCCACTGCTCGGGGCTCACCAAGCTTTGGACTTCATCCAAATTGCGCTGATGGCCAGTGGCGAAGTTGTCCAAGCCCACCACGGTTTGATTGAGCTTGAGCAGGGCTTCGAGCAAGTGGCTGCCGATAAAACCGGCCACGCCGGTCACGAGCCAAGTGCGCGGCTGGGTTTGGATCTCTTGCCGAACCCGGTCAATGGCGGGCGTCATAGGCGCCAAAACCGCATGCCAGCGGCTTCAACCGCCGCCGGGTCGACCACCGACTTCACATCAATGAAGACCCCGCCGGGCTTGAGCATGCCGAGCAGCTCGCTCAAGGGGCGAGCGGTGTAGTCCGTGTGCGAGACCGCCATCACCAGCGCGTCGGCTTGGGCCGGCAAGTCTTGCCACGGCGCCAGCGTGATGCCGTACTCATGCACAGCTTCGGCGGGTTCGGCCAAGGCGTCGTGCACATGCACGTCGCAGCCAAAGTCTTGCAGCTCAGCCACCAAGTCGGCCACTTTGCTGTTGCGCAGATCGGGGCAGTTCTCTTTGAAGGTCAGGCCGAGCACCACCACCTTGGCGTTTTTCACCGCAGAGCCGGCTTGGATGAGCTTTTTGACGGTTTGCTGCGCCACATAAGCAGCCATGCCGTCGTTGATGCGCCGCCCCGCCAAAATCACTTGCGGGTGGTAGCCCAGCATGTCGGCCTTGTGCGTCAGGTAGTACGGGTCCACGCCGATGCAGTGCCCGCCGACCAAACCAGGGCGGAAAGGCAGGAAGTTCCACTTGGTGCCTGCCGCTTGCAGCACTTCGAGCGTATCGATGCCGATGCGATCGAAGATCATCGCCAACTCATTCATCAAGGCGATGTTCAGATCGCGCTGGGTGTTCTCAATCACTTTGGCAGCTTCCGCCACCTTGATGCTGCTGGCGGGGTAGACACCGGCCGTGATGATCGAGCCATAGACCTCGGCAACATAGGCCAAGGTTTCGGGGCTATCACCCGACACGACTTTGGTAATTTTGGTGACGGTGCGTTCTTTGTCGCCCGGATTGATGCGCTCAGGGCTGTAGCCGACGAAGAAATCCTTCTTCCACGTCAGGCCAGAGAATTTCTCGATGATCGGGATGCAGATTTCCTCAGTGGCCCCTGGATAGACGGTGGACTCATAGACCACCGTGGTGCCGGGGCGAATATGGCGGCCGACACTTTCAGAGCTTTTCACCAACGGCGTGAAATCGGGTTGATGCGCTTGATCCACAGGCGTGGGCACAGCCACGATGATGAAGTTGGCTTGGGCCAACACCGCTGGATCGTTCGAACACTGCAAATGCACCGCAGCCGCCAAATCAGCACTTGCAACTTCGCCTGTCGGGTCAACGTGCTGCCGATAAGCCGCAACCTTGTCCGCCGACAGGTCAAAACCCAAGGTTGGCAGCTTTTTGCCGAATTCCACCGCCAAGGGCAAGCCCACGTAACCGAGTCCGACGACGGCGAGGATTGTTTCTTTCAAGGAGCCTGCTTGCATGAGCCAAAGTGCTTTCGGTGCGGGGGGTAATGACAACCTACTGAGTAGGTTTGTCACGAATTTTATCGCCCGGGATGAAGGCAAACCCAACCCAAACGCTAATTCAGTGCCATCCCTCTTGCGACCTATCTGCGGATGGCTTTTATCGCTAAGAAAAAGCCGCTCTCTTTCATCCCCCCCGAAATGGGGGTATTTCCAGAGAAACACAGTCCGTCACGATTATTACAGATAGCGCGCCACCTCACTGCATCCTCCTGCCATGGTGACGAACAAGCCAAGTCACGGCGGCTGGCTTTTAGGCTGGCTTTAAAAAAGGGATTTTTCCCATCCAAATCGATGTGACCGACTCAACAAGAGCACCCATCAACCTGGAAACAAGCTGGCAGACTGCAACAACCTACAATTCACCAAGAGTATTTGTGAGCACTTCTTAATGATTACCTCATCAACGAACGCCTAGATTACGGTCAAAGCCCACTCCAATCCCTTAGATTGATCTGCTTGCTACTCGTCGAAAATTTCCGCCTCCATCAACCGGCGGATCACGTCAGCAACGGTTTTGTTTTCACAACTTCTTAGAGCATCACATATGAACGAGCGCACCAACCCACGTGACATCACGTCGCAAGCTTCTTCTTCAGCTGCGGCTCCGCAGGAGCACGGTGCCCATGGCATCAAGCCTGTTGCTGCCCCGATGGTTCCGGCTGGCGCACAGCCGTCCGTGGTGGTGAAGGCCCGTGCAGCAACGCTGCGCCCAAGTGACGAGCTGCTGGACGCTCTAAGCGACGAATCCACGCTGATCAATGACACCGAAGCGGCTGATCCGGTCCCCGTAGATCCCGTCCCCCCAGTGGTTGAGGCCGCCACAGGCACCGGTGCCGGCGCAGCAGGTGCTGCTGCCACCACCACCGCCCCA
>NZ_JH660692.1:0-6357 GCF_000262525.1 Leptothrix ochracea L12 | reverse complement strand
GGGCCGCGCCAAAGGACACCATGTCTGAGAGGCTGTCCATCTGCTCACCAAAGGCACTGGTGGTGTTGGTCATGCGAGCCACACGGCCATCAAGACTGTCGAGCACCATGGCGCACATGACCCCAATGGCAGCATTGTCGAAATGCCCATTCATGGCCATGACGATGGCGTAAAAACCACCAAAAAGAGCCGCCAGCGTAAACAGGTTCGGCAGGATATAGATGCCTTTACGCCGGGGACGGATCACATCAGACATGCTGCCAGCTTCCGTCACACCCTCATCTTGACGCCCCGATTCCATTGCGCGATCCTGCCCAGAAAAATGATCCATCCGTCGATTATCGATCAGTCCCACAAGGAGCATAAAAAAAGGTGCCGATCGACGGCACCTTTTTAGCAAGCAAAAGCAGCGCTTCAGCTTGATCAGTTGCGGCTCTTATCCACCAACTTGTTGGCCTTGATCCAAGGCATCATGGCGCGCAGCTGTTCACCAACTTGCTCGATCGGATGCTCAGCCGTCAGGCGACGACGCGAGATCAGGGTCGGCGCACCGGCCTTGTTTTCCAAGATGAAGGACTTGGCGTATTCGCCGGTCTGGATGTCCTTCAGGCACTGACGCATGGCGTTCTTGGTGTCTTCGGTGACGACACGCGGGCCGGTGACGTACTCACCGTATTCGGCGTTGTTCGAGATCGAGTAGTTCATGTTGGCAATACCGCCTTCATAAATCAGATCAACGATCAGCTTCAGTTCGTGCAAGCACTCGAAGTAAGCCATTTCAGGCGCGTAACCAGCTTCGGTCAGGGTTTCGAAACCCGCCTTGATCAGCTCAACCGCACCACCACACAGCACGGCTTGTTCGCCGAACAAGTCGGTTTCGGTTTCTTCGCGGAAGTTGGTTTCGATGATGCCGGCCTTGCCGCCGCCATTGGCCGCAGCGTAGCTCAGGGCCAGATCACGGGCCTTGCCGGTCTTGTCGGCATGCACAGCGATCAGGTGGGGCACGCCGCCACCTTGGGCGTAGGTACCACGCACGGTGTGGCCAGGAGCCTTCGGGGCCACCATCCAGACGTCCAGATCATCACGCGGGATGACTTGGCCGTAATGGACGTTGAAGCCGTGAGCAAACACCAGCGAAGCGCCTTGGCGAATGTTGGGTTCGATCTCGCGCTTGTAGACGTCAGCGATTTGCTCGTCGGGCAACAGAATCATGACCACATCGGCGGCCTTGACAGCTTCAGCGACTTCAGCGACCTTCAGACCAGCCTTTTCGACCTTGGCCCAAGAAGCACCGCCCCGACGCAGACCGACCGTGACATTCACGCCGCTGTCGTTCAGGTTTTGGGCGTGGGCATGGCCTTGGGAGCCGTAGCCGATGATCGCAACTTGCTTGCCCTTGATCAGGCTGAGATCGGCGTCCTTGTCGTAGTAGACCTTCATGGAAACTATCCTTGGAAAATGAACGGGATGAAAAAAGAAGACTGCGGGCGGGCTGAAAAAGGCCTCAGACGCGCAGGATACGTTCGCCGCGACCAATGCCACTAGAGCCGGTACGGACGGTCTCAAGAATCGCAGTGCGATCCACGGCTTCCATGAAAGCGTCGAGCTTTCCAGAGTCACCGGTGAGTTCGATGGTGTAAGTCTTGTCAGTCACGTCGATGATGCGGCCACGAAAGATATCAGCCATTCGCTTCATCTCTTCGCGCTCCTTACCGACAGCGCGCACCTTGACCAACAGCAACTCACGAGCCGTGAAGCTGCCTTCGGTCAAATCAACCACCTTGACCACTTCGATCAGGCGATTGAGATGCTTGGTGATTTGCTCAATCACCTCATCCGAGCCGCTCGTAACGATGGTCATGCGCGACAAAGAGGGGTCTTCTGTCGGCGCAACGGTCAGACTCTCGATGTTGTAGCCGCGCGCGGAAAACAGGGCGACAACGCGCGACAACGCGCCAGGCTCGTTTTCGAGCAGCAATGCAATGATGTGTTTCATGATCAGAGGTCCTCGGATCCGAGCAGCATTTCAGAGATGCCTTTGCCGGCTTGCACCATCGGCCAGACGTTTTCGGTCGGGTCGGTGCGCACATCTAGGAACACAGTTCGATCCTTCAAACGAATCAGTTCTCTGAGGGCTGGCTCAATCTCGGATGGCTTCTCGATCTTCAAGCCGACGTGACCATAGGCTTCGGCCAACTTGACGAAATCCGGCAGCGCGTCCATGTAGCTGTGGGCGTAGCGACCTTCGTAGTTCAACTCTTGCCACTGCCGCACCATGCCCAGATAACGGTTGTTCAAGGCAATGATCTTGACCGGCGTCTTGTACTGCTGGCAAGTTGAAAGCTCTTGGATGTTCATCTGGATCGAGCCTTCGCCGGTGATGCAGAACACATCCGAGTCAGGCTTGGCCAGCTTGATGCCCATGGCATAGGGCAGGCCCACGCCCATGGTGCCCAAACCACCAGAGTTGATCCAGCGACGCGGCTCATCGAACTTGAAGTACTGCGCGGCCCACATCTGGTGCTGCCCCACATCGGAGGTAATGTAGGTATCGCGACCTCGCGTCAGCTCCCAGAGCTTTTCAACCACGGCCTGCGGCTTGATGACGTCATCCGATGGCTTGTACTTCAGGCATTCGCGACCACGCCACTGCTGGATCTGATCCCACCAAGCGGTCAAAGCAGCCGGCTCTGCGCGCTGTTGGGTTTCGCGAATTTGCGCAATCAGCTCACGCAACACGTCACGCACATCGCCCACGATGGGCACATCCACCTTGACGCGCTTGGAGATGGAGGACGGGTCGATGTCGATGTGAATGATCTTGCGATCCACGGATGCAAAGTGCTGGGGATTGCCAATCACACGGTCGTCGAAACGCGCACCCACGGCCAGAACGACATCGGCGTTCTGCATGGTCATGTTGGCTTCATAAGTCCCGTGCATGCCCAGCATGCCAAGGAACTTCGGATCAGACGAGGCAATCGCACCCAAGCCCATCAAGGTATTGGTGACGGGGTAGCCCAGCAAATCGCACAGCTCACGCAATTCGGCCGACGCATTGGCCAGAATCACACCGCCACCGGTATAGATGTAGGGCCGCTTGGCCGACAACAACAGCTGCACGGCCTTGCGGATCTGTCCGCCATGGCCCTTGCGCACCGGGTTGTAAGAGCGCATTTCCACCGATTCGGGGTAATGGAAAGCGGTCTTATTGAACGAGACGTCCTTGGGGATATCCACCACCACCGGGCCGGGTCGGCCGGTACGGGCAATGTGGAACGCCTTCTTGAGGACGCCCGCCAGATCGCGCACATCCTTGACCAAGAAATTGTGCTTGACCACCGGGCGGGTGATGCCCACCGTGTCGCACTCTTGGAAGGCATCAAGACCAATGGCGGCTGTTGGCACCTGCCCGGTGATGATCACCATCGGGATGGAGTCCATGTAGGCCGTGGCGATACCTGTTACCGCATTGGTCACACCCGGACCCGAGGTGACCAACGCAACGCCAACATTGCCCGTCGCGCGGGCATAGCCATCAGCGGCATGAACGGCGGCTTGTTCGTGGCGCACCAGCACATGCAGGAAGCTGTCTTGCTGGTAGATCGCATCATAAATATAGAGGACGGACCCGCCTGGGTAGCCCCAGATGTATTTCACGCCTTCGGCTTGAAGGCATCGAACCAGAATCTCGGAGCCATTGATCTCCGGACCGGCAGCATGATCGTGTGGGGTTGACATTGGATTGCTAAGTTTGTGTTCCGCGGCAGACATGTTCATCTCGAACCTTTCGGGTTTTCTCTGACGAAAATCGAATGGTGTCCATCCTCGTGATGATCACCGAAATGACCACCGCACCCTTGTGAGGCGGATTCAGGACCTGCGCGGCCAAAACGGAAAGACCCGGGTCGGGCAAACAGTTCAGACCAGTCATGCAGGTAATGCAGCCTTCTATTATCGCATTCACCCAAGACTTGGGCTAAGTACCCGTTCAACTTCTGGCTCGATGCGCCATAATCGCGCCGCCCCGACACAACCCCCATGGCGAACGGCCCTTGAGCAGCGACCGCGAACTCTCAGACTTCCTGCGCAGTGTTGAAAAACGTGCCTTCAAGCGAGCCGTCTATTCCGTAAGAGATGATGAGGCGGCTTTGGACATCGTCCAAGACGCCATGATCAAGCTCTCGGAACGGTACAGCGATCGCCCTGCGGCTGAATGGCCCATGCTGTTTCAGCGCATCTTGTCGAACACGATGATGGATTGGTTCCGTCATCAGAAGGTTCGCAACGCAGTGATGCATAACTTCACCGACTTCGAAGGTGAAGACGGCGATGGCGATTTCGACTTCCTCGAATCTCTCGATAACTTGGAGTCATCTGAAGGGACTGAAAGCAGTGCTGACGCTTTGGAGCGAACACAAACACGCTCTGCCATCGAAGATGAACTGACAAAACTGCCAACACGTCAACGGGAAGCCTTCCTGATGCGTTACTGGGAGGAGATGGACGTTGCCGAAACGGCTCAGACCATGGGATGCTCCGAGGGAAGCGTGAAAACGCATTGCTCGCGGGCCGTTCATGCACTGGCCAAGGCGTTGAAACTACGGGGAATAACACTGTGATGAGAACCGAACTGAACGTGCAACCGAAGGCCGCTCCCGAACAAGCCGCCCTAGAGGCTCGGTTCGGTTACAAAATCACGGCGCACTTGGGAAGGCAGGATGAAAACATCCTGCCCTATCACGTCGAAGAACGCCTGCGAGTTGCACGGTTGATGGCCGTTAAAAAGGCTCATGAAGTCCGCCTGCATCGAAAAGCACAGTACGCCCCAAGTGCGTCGATCTTCGGCTACGGTGCGGCAGTGCTCGGTGGCGGCTCAAGCGAACGCTCATCATGGTGGGTCAAGCTAGGCACCTTCGCACCTTTGGCCGTTTTGGTGTGCGGCATGCTCCTTGTGCATGAGTGGCAATACCAAGAACAAATTGAAGCTGCCGCTGAAGTCGATGCCGCGCTCCTTGGCGATCCCCTGCCGCTTTCCGCTTACACCGATCCAGGATTTGCTGAATTCCTCAAGGAACCGCAAGACATCGTGCTGGAATGAGAGATGGTGCGCTTCGAGATGTTTCACACCGTAAGCCGCTCTGTATGCACGGGCATTTTTTGCACATGGATGATCTTCATGCCCTCGCTTTCACCGGCCCAACCGTTGACCGCAGAGGAAGCTGGACCCACTTGGTCTCAGTTAAGCAAGACTGAGCAATCTGTTTTGCAGCCTTTGGCCCCGCACTGGGCCAAGATTGACCCTGATCGCAAGGAAAAATGGCGCGATGTCGCAGCACGTTTTCCACAGATGAGCACAGAGCAACAAAAACGTACCCGAGAACGCATGGCCGATTGGTCGAGCATGAGCGTTCATGAACGAACTGCTGCACGGTTACGCTTTCAAGAGTCCAAGCAACTCACACCTGAAGAGCGTGAAACACGCTGGAAAGCCTATTTGGCATTGCCTGAGGACCAGCGCAAAGCCTTGGCCAGCAAGCCGGCTACAGCAGGCAGCGGCATTCCATCGAGCGTGTCCACATCAAGTTCGACAGCGCCGACAAGTGCCAAGCGATCAACCAGCAACTCCTTGATCGCCGCCCAGCCCAAGACGAACCTGACTTTGCCCCCGCCTACCGCATCAGCAGCGCAGCGGTCCGTCTCGCCAGGATCGGTCCAAGCAACCTCCGGATTGAGCACTCGCCCGATCAGCGCTCGACCCGAACCACCGCGCCATCAGCAGATCGGGCAACCCAAGATTGCGGGCGGCGGAGCGTCGGGATCAAGCCTTACTCCTTCACGTCCGACCACGAAGAAGCCGACTTTTGCCGCATCAGCACCCTTGCCAACAGCGGGATCGTCAGTGGCTTCATCCGCCGCTCCCCGCTTTGAGGTGGCGGCCTCAGCTGCCAGCACAACGTTGCAATGACAACGCTAGGGGCACGGCTGCTCTGCTCGCTGTATGACACCGTTCTTGTCGGTGGCACGGTGATGTGCACAGGTTTGGTTTACGGCGTCATGACCGATCAACGTCAATCGATGCAGGGCCGACTGCCGCTCCAAATACTGATTTTTGCAGTGATGGCAACCTACTTCATCGGCTTTTGGTCCAGCAAACAGGGCCAAACCTTGGCGATGAAAACGTGGCATCTACGGGTGGTCACTGCTGACGGATCTCCATTGAGCGCCAGCAAAGCAGCGCAACGGTTCGCATGCAGCTGGCTATGGGTCGCACCGGGGGGCCTCGCGTTTCTACTGCACAACACACCCCCAACATCCCCGGGTACGCTGGGTCTGATGCTTGGGTTGAGCATCTTG
>NZ_JH660691.1:0-8465 GCF_000262525.1 Leptothrix ochracea L12 | reverse complement strand
GGGTGATTGTTTTGGCCAAGCGCAATTTGGATGAAGCCGCGACAGCGTGGGCTCAAGGAGGCATTGTTGGCGTCTTTGATGGTGATGACGACAGCGTGGATAGCCATGTCCGTGATACCCAAGATGCGGGTGCTGGACTGGTGGATGAACATACCGCTCGTTTCATCGCTGAGCGCAGCGCTGAAGCCGTGGCTTGGTTGGTGGAGCGGGGTGTGCCGTTCTCACCCGATCCGGCGGGGCCTTTGGGATTGCATCTGACGCGGGAAGGTGGTCACACCGTGCGGCGTATCGCTCACGCAGCTGACGCTACCGGCCGAGCGATTCATCAGGCCTTGCTGGCTGAGGTGGCGCGCCATCCCAACATCGAGGTACGCCATCCTTGGATGGCTGTGGATTTGATCACTTCAAGGCATGTGCGACGTCAAGAGCGCGCTCATTGCTACGGAGTCTACGCTCTCGATATCCGCAACGGGCGGGTTGAAACTCTGCCGGCTAGCGCAGTGGTGTTGGCTAGCGGTGGGGTGGGTAAGGTGTATCGCTACACCAGCAATCCGGATACTGCGACCGGTGACGGTATCGCGATGGCTTGGCGCGCTGGCTGCCGTGTGGGCAACATGGAGTTCATTCAGTTCCATCCCACCTGCCTTTACCACCCACAAGACCGCAGCTTTTTGATCACCGAGGCCTTGCGCGGTGAGGGCGCTTATCTGCGTTTGCCCGACGGCACGCGGTTCATGACCGCGCATGATCCGCGTGCCGAGTTGGCGCCGCGCGATATCACTGCCCGGGCGATTGACTTTGAGATGAAGAAGCACGGCATCGATCACGTTTGGCTTGATGCGACCCATCTTGGCGAAGACTTTCTCAAGTCGCATTTTCCAACCATTCATGCGCGTTGCTTGGCGTTAGGCATCGACATTGCCAAACGCCCCATCCCGGTAGTGCCGGCGGCGCACTACACCTGCGGTGGGGTGGTGACCGATTTGCATGGTCGTACGGATTTGCCCGGGCTCTACGCTGTGGGTGAAACCACCTACACGGGGCTGCATGGTGCCAATCGTTTGGCCAGCAATTCACTCCTAGAGTGCGTGGTTCTGGGTCAAACCTGCGCTAAACACATCTTGGAACGGTCGGCATGTGATCGACCGATGTTGCCGGTTTGGGATGAAAGTCAGGTGGATGACGGTGATGAGCAGGTGGTTATCTCGCACAACTGGGACGAGTTGCGCTTGGTGATGTGGAACTACGTCGGCATTGTGCGCACCACCCGGCGCTTGGAGCGTGCCTTGCACCGCATTCACTTGTTGCGCGGCGAGATTGATGAGTACTACGCCAACTTCCGCGTCAATCGCGATTTGTTGGAGTTACGCAACTTGCTCGAATGCGCCGAGCTGATCGTGCGTTCGGCCCTGATGCGCCACGAAAGTCGCGGCCTGCATTTCAGCCGCGATTTCCCGGATACCCTGCCTGTGAGTTTCCCCACGGTTTTGATGCGTGAAGCCCGTAGCGCGCGGTTGGGTGATGCGGAAACCCTGCGGGTCTGGCCGATCGGCAAGGGCTCTTGAGCTTCTTGGTCTAGGCGGACTTAAGCGGCCCCGATACCGCTGACAAGGCCGACAGGCTTGGCTGTCGCAGCGGTGAAGCCGAGCATCCGGTCGATACAGCGCAAAGCGGTGCGCCCAAGGGCAGGGTCGATTTCAACCGCCCCGGTGCCGCGTTCAAGGCAATCCACCAAGCCTTGCAGTCCGTTCATCGCCATCCACGGGCAATGGGCGCAGCTTTTGCAGGTGGCGCTGTTGCCCGCCGTGGGTGCTTCGAGCAAAACTTTGTTGGGTGCAGCTTGGCGCATGCGGTGAAACATGCCGTTGTCGGTGGCAACGATGAACTCAGGCGCATCGAGCTCCATCACGGCCTTGAGCAGCGCCGCTGTCGAGCCGACCACATCGGCCTGCGCGACCACCGCAGCCGGTGACTCGGGGTGCACCAACACCTTGGCCAGCGGGTGCTCTTGGCGCAGCAGTTCTAGCTCGCCGCCCTTGAATTCATCGTGGACGATGCACGCACCGTTCCACATCAGCATGTCGGCGCCGGTTTGTTCTTGGATATAGCGCCCGAGGTGCCGGTCTGGGGCCCAGAGAATTTTTTGACCTTGGGCATGCAAATGGCTCACGATGGCCAAGGCGCATGAACTGGTCACCATCCAATCAGCCCGGGCTTTCACGGCCGCACTGGTGTTGGCGTAGACCACCACGGTGCGATCCGGGTGGGCATCGCAAAAAGCGCTGAAATCGTCGGTGGGGCAGCCGAGGTCCAGTGAGCAAGTGGCGTCCAGATCGGGCATCAGCACCGTTTTGTGCGGCGACAAGATTTTGGCGCTCTCGCCCATAAAGCGCACCCCGGCCACCACCAAGGTTTGAGCGTGGTGATCACGGCCAAAGCGGGCCATTTCTAAAGAATCGGAGACGCAACCGCCGGTTTCGAGCGCCAGATCCTGTAAATCGCCATCCACGTAGTAATGGGCGACCAAGACCGCTTGGCGTTCTTGCAGCAGCTGGCGCGCTCGGTCTTTGAGGGCAAGGCGTTCAGTTTGGGTGAGGGAGCAGGCACCTTGGCCCAAGCATGGGCGGTGCAGGTGGCGCCCGAAGCAGAGGGGCGGTCGTAGTCGAAGGCGGCGATGTGGCTCATCCCGCCATCGTACTAGCTAGCCCAGAGCTTGGATGGTTTCCATGACCCGGAAACGCGTGATCGCCAGATTGCTTCGGAGCTTATCGAGCACGGCCAGCAGGAAGTATTCGGGGTGGGCAGGTAGCACCCGCAGGATGTGATAACGCGTGCCGGCGGTGACGAGAATTTCTTCCACCGGCTCGTTGGGTTTCCAGTGACCCAGAGAACGCAGCGATTCGCGATGAGAACGCAAGATGTCGCTGCCCGCTTGCGCGGCACGGTCAATGTCTGGGCCATAGCCACTGCCGGCAAAAACATGTCCACGTCGAACATCCGCAATGGCGACATAAATCAGGCCATCCACCTGCATCAGATCTTGCAATAAGCACTCCGTGCGCAACAGTTCGGGCAGCGAGGCGGGGGTGGTTTCTGGCGTGATCAGGGTGAGCGGGCCAGACAGGGTGTTGCGTGGCGTGAGGTGGGGTGCTGCCTGCTGCTGGGCGGCCATCGCCGCCATGGGGGCGTGGACCAATGGGGGGCTGGCGTGTGTTGCGTTGCCAGCGGTACCCGCTGCCGCTGCAAGGCAAACATGCTGCCAGTGGCCGAGCAGTTTGTTCCAAACGCCGCTGGCGCTGCTGATCGACTCGCTGACTGTTTGAACTTGGATATGGCGCGGCCAGACGGTGCGTTCAATCTTGGTGACGATCCAGTGCGCACCGGTGGGCAGCAAAAAAAGCAGGTGCGGGCAGCGCCAGTCAGCGCTGGCGGTGACGGTTTGCAGCATGCGCAGCATCTCATCGACCGAAGAAGGGTGCATCTGGTGATCCACCACCACAGCCCCCAAATCAGAGCGCTCCATCAGTGTGAGCGGAATGCTGGCGATGTCACTGCTGCGTCCGGGGACGTCAGCGTGATAGATGCGTAGCGTTTCATCGCTGTTGCGTGGCAAGCTGGTGCGTTCAATGGTGGCCAAGGATTTAAAGGTACCTTGATCGCGCACATGCATCCGGTCCACCGGTTGCCCTGTGGCATCCGACAGCGTTCTCACCACGGCACCTGCCCAGACCCGTGCCGGGTCAAACAGCGTGATCATGCGCTGCCGGGTGGTGGTTTGGGCTTGCTCAGTGTGGGTTTGAGCCAAATGCATGCGCAGGGTCTGAGCCGGTGAACCATTGACGAACAGGTCATAGACCTGCTGGGGCTGGGCACCTCCGGGTGCTTCATGGACAGCCCGAACCGCTTCTTCAAGAATCGCGGTGGATGCAAAGCCGCTGCCTGAGGCAAGCGAAGACTTGGGGTCGTATCCGGCGCCATTGCTGAGGCCACCTGGCGGTGGTGCCGATGGGGCGAAGCCCCCCGTCTCACCCAGCTGGGGGCGATGCAATTCCCGGTTGTGCGGGGTCAGCTCTGCGAGCAGGGTTTTCAGCAGCATCTCAGGTCATTCCCACTCAAAAAAACATCGTGCTGGTCAAAAGCTTGATGCAAGGTAGCTAGGTATTCAGTCGATCCCATGGTTTAGGGCGAATGTAAAAGTCTATGGTGATTCATGGGGTTACATCGGGACATCATTTAAGCGAGAACGTGGGGTTATTTGTTGTTATGAAGCCACGTATGTGCAGCAAAAAGATCATGAACATGCATGGTAGCGAGAAGGCTGCATTTGGCGATCCGCTGATCAGCAATTCTTCATGGTTAGACGGAACAATCGGCGTGGCTTCAGTTCGACGCCACTCCACTCCTCTGACCCATGCATACATTGATCACGTCTTTTTGGCAGCGCCGTTGTTCAGCGCATTCTGCGGCTTTGGCGTTAGCGATTTTGGCGGGTTGGGGTGGTGCTGCATCGGCGCAAAGTGTGACGAGTGGGCAGGCGCTCTACGCCGGGTGTGCGGGCTGTCATGGAGCGAGTCCGGCAACGGGTGCTGCCAAGATTCAGCTTGGTACCAGTGCGGCGGTGATTCAAAACGCCACGCTCAATGTGGGGGCGATGCGCGGAATCACTTTGAATGCGACGCAAGCGGCTGATTTGGCCGCATTCATCGCTGCCAACGTGTCGGGTGGCGGCATCTCGTCCACGGGCACAACGACAGGCGTTGCTCCTGCGCCATCAAGTGGTTTGTCAAATGGCCAAGCGTTGTACGGCATGTGCTCGGGCTGTCACGGTACAGCTGCCAGCGGAGGTCGTGGCATTGGCAAAGCGACCAGCGCCTCCGCCATCCTGAATGCGATTGCCCGGGTGGGTGCTATGCGTGGCCTCGGTTTGAGTACCACTCAAGCAGCGGATCTCGCTACTTACATCAGTAGCCAACGGGGGGGTGGTACCTCCGGCGGTGGGTATGGCGGCGGGGAAAGTGGTGGCGATGGTGGTGGCGATGGTGGCGGTGGCTATAGCAGTCGTGAAAGTGCGCATGGTTTTGGCAATCAGCAAGCCATGATGGCGTCTGGGGGCTGCACGGTGGCTCGTTCTGACCAAAGTGCCGATCCTTTGTGGCTTTGGATGCTTGTGGGCGCTGGCTGGATTTTGCGTACCCGCCGGACGGCGAAGGCGTGAACCATTGCATGGATGGGCCACTCACACATCGCAGATAAGGGAATGCTCAGGCAACAAATCGAGCTGGCATCCACCCCTAACGTGACCTTGATATTCGCGTCGAACCTGCGACCATGGCAAAAGGCCGAGCTACAGCTCGCTGCGTAGAGAACGGCTCCATTGTCTGCACTCTGAGCCCATGCACCGTGGTGACCCAGACTCAGCACACCTAGGGCCGATGCCACCAGGACACGATGCAGGATCGCTGGGCCAAAGGATCGATGATGTGTTCGAGACATGGTCAGAGCTTTCAAACGAGACGGGCGGGCGACATCTTAGCGATGTCCCCACCCCCGGAAGTACCCCGTGTCATGCACGCTGATGCATGCCCTCAGGCGGTACGTGACGTCTTATGTGTGTCGGCCACCCGACGCATGCGCAAAACCACCCCGGCACCGATCAGCAACAGCAACCACAACGGATCCATCGGTTGATTCGATCGACCCAAGGTGCACCCTCCCATCAAGCCAGCCACCCCCCCTGAAGGACCGGCCGCCGCAATGTAAGCCGCGATATCGGAAGCTTGTTCGTTCGTGACAAAGGCCAAGGAACCCATGTGGCCCTTGTTGCGAGCAATGGCGCTCAAGGTACTGCCGGAGTTCGTGGCTTTAGCAACATGCTCTCCACCGTTCGCAGCACCACCGTGGCAGCGCGAACACATGGCGGTATAGAGCACAGAACCACGATCGACGGACGTTGACGCCGTGCCTGCAGTGACGTCAGCAGCAATGAAGGCGGCCACGTCATCCAACTGCGTTGCCGAGAGGTTAAACCGAAGGTCATACCCTGCCGTTGGGCTCATCGCCACAGGGAACTTGACCATGGCGTTCTGAATCACCGCGGCACTGACCCCCAAATTGACTCGGGCATTACCACTTGCAGGTGCAGGTCCATGACAGGCTGCGCAAGTGCCAGCATACAAAGCCCGCCCATTAGCAACATTACCCGTCGCACTCGCAGCCACATCGGCCGCCACGTACGCAGCAATATCCGCCAACTGCACCGAAGACAAACCCGCCAGAGAAGGCATCAGCTTCATGGTCGGGCTATTCGTCGTGATCGCGGCTTGCAGCGCCGTGGCCGTGGTGGCTTTTTGCACATTCAAGATACCCACAGCAGGGTTGGTATTGCCGTGGCATGCCTTGCAATTGGCATCAAACAGTCCTTGCCCTGTGAGGGCATTACCCCCAGTCGTGGTCTGCGCATAGCCCGCTACACACCCCAACAAGCTCAGGGCAGCAGCAACAGCACAAAAGATGCGACGCGGTGCGGTAAGACGGGCAAGGTACGACATGGGAAGAAAACTCTGGTGAGGAGCATGTAAAAGACAACGGAGTGAAGTGTCCGCGTCAACCCCGTCACCTTCCTGATCCTTCCCTTAGCGGCGGCGTGCGCCCTAAGCACATCACAAACAAATCACACTTTGACCGAGCGTCTCAGTCCCAGAACGCCCATCGCCGTCATCAGCATCAAGAGCCACAGCGGATCCGCCGGTTCATCGGCTGACCCAAGGGTGCATCCGCCACCGAGCCAACCCTTCAAGCCACCCGTGGGGCCCGCAGCACCAATGTAGAGCGCGATATCGGTGGCTTGTTCATTCGTCACAAAAGACAAAGAACCCATGCCTCCTTTATCGCTGGCAATGGCGTGCAAGGTCTTATCCGGATGCGTGGCCTTGACCATGCGCTCGCCCCCACGAGCCGCCCCACCGTGACAACTCGAACACATCGTGGTGTAGAGCACCTGCCCACGATCGATCGGCGTCGAAGGCGTTCCCGCCGCCACATCAGCAGCGATGAATGCAGCCACGTCATCAAGCTGGGCTGGGGTCCACGTAAAACGCAGCGGGCCATAAGAGACCGAGGGGCCCATCGCCGCCGGAAACTTGGTGATCGCGTTCTGGATCACCGCCGCACTCATGCCCAAGCTCACCCGTGCATTGCCGTTGGCCGGTACAGGGCCATGGCACGCTGCACAACTGCTGGCGTACACCGCCTGACCCTTGGCAACGTCGCCCGTGACATGGGCACTCACATCTGAGGCCACATACGCCGCGATATCGGCCAACTGCACCGAAGAAAGCCCTGCCAAAGAAGGCGTTAGCTTCATGGTCGGGCTATTCGTGGTGATCGCAGCTTGCAGAGCCGTCGCCGTGGTGGCCTTTTGGACAACGAATGTGCCAGCAGCCGGGTTGGTGTTGCCGTGGCAGACCTTGCAGTTGGCATCGAACAATCCCTGTCCGACAGCCGCATTCCCAGCCACGGTCGTTGTTTGAGCAGTAGCTAGACCGCCAGCAAGCAGACCCAACGCTGCAACAGCAGCGCGAAATACATGACCAGACATACGCATCTTCAAACAGCCCGACGACGGATCCCAAGCACCAAGCCGGCTCCAGCCAATAACAGCAACCACAGCGGATCAGCGGCTTGATCGGCGTGGCCAAGAGTGCAACCACCAGCCACGGTCAAAGCGGGATACTGCGTCGCAGCGGCTCCAGCCGTGGTGGATTGTGTCGATGAAGTTCCCAGATTGGTCCCCGTCGTGCCAGTCGTACCCGTGGTGCCAGCAGCTGGGGTACTCGTCACGGTGCCTGAGACGCTGGCAACCACATAAGCCGCGAGATCTGAGGCTTGAGCAGCATTCAAACTCAAAGTACGCATCATGCGCACCTGAGCAATGGCACTCAGAATCTTGGTGCTACTGGTAGCTTTACGAATGCCCTGATAACCCGTCGCGGGGGTTGCGCCGTGGCAAGCCACGCACATGGCATAGAGCGCTTGACCCCGATCCACAGCCGTGGTGGGCGTCGTCGGCGCTACCGGC
This sequence comes from Leptothrix ochracea L12, assembly GCF_000262525.1. Classification (NCBI taxonomy): domain Bacteria; kingdom Pseudomonadati; phylum Pseudomonadota; class Betaproteobacteria; order Burkholderiales; family Sphaerotilaceae; genus Leptothrix; species Leptothrix ochracea. Next base: position 388 of record NZ_JH660691.1, on the reverse strand, counting down.
GTGGTCGTACCGCCACCGGCAATATCCGCTGCGATGAAAGCGGCCACATCCCCCAAATCGGTTGACGTCAACGCAAGAAGATTCGATCCACGCATCACAGGGAAAGATGCGATGGCGTTTTGAAGAACAACAGCACTCACTCCCAATTGAATGCGCGTCGCGCCAGTCGCGGGGGATGCACCATGGCACATAGCGCAGTTATTTGCATAGAGCGTGGCACCGTTGCTCACCACCTGAGCCTGAGCCACACCCGCACCCAGTGACAAGCCCAAAGCAGCCACGCTTGCAGTTAGAAGATGGCGAATGGATGTGACGAGTGTGAAGTGCAACATGTTGAGCAGCCTAGAAAAATCGGTTTGACGCCTGCGAAAGACGCCCGAAGTGTCTA
>NZ_JH660690.1:0-6538 GCF_000262525.1 Leptothrix ochracea L12 | reverse complement strand
GGCCACCACGGGCGTGGTGGCCGCCTCGGTGATCTCGATGGGTTTGATCTCGCTGCCCATCATGCTGCGCTACGGCTACGACCGGCGCGTGGCCTCAGGCGTGATCGCCGCCTCTGGCACCTTGGCGCAGATCATTCCGCCTTCGCTGGTGCTGATCATCATGGCCGACCAACTCGGCAAGAGCGTGGGTGATCTCTATAAAGGCGCCTTCGTTCCCGGCTTCGTGCTGACGGGTCTGTATGTGGGCTTCATCTTGCTGGTGAGCTTCATTCGCCCCACTTGGGTGCCGGCCTTGCCAAAGGAAGCGCGCACCATCCGCGAAGACAACGGCAACTCGGGTTTGCCATCCTTGGGTCTTTTGGCCCTGCTGTCTGCCGCCTGTGCCGTGGCTTTTGCTTACTCTCGCCCCGAGACCACCCCGACCGATGAGCTGATTGTGGTGTCGATGTGCATCGGCGTAGGCATCGCCTTTGCGTTGTCGGTGCTGAACAAAGTCACCGGCTTGAAGCTGCTCTCCAAGATGGCCGAGCGCGTCACTTTCGTGCTGATCCCACCGCTGGCCCTGATCTTCTTGGTGCTCGGCACCATCTTCCTCGGTATCGCCACACCGACGGAAGGCGGTGCGATGGGTGCTGTGGGGGCGCTGATCATGGCCGTGGCCCGCCAGCGTCTCAGCCTGAAGCTGCTGCGTCAGGCCATGGACTCAACCATGAAGCTCTCAACCTTCGTGGTCTTCATCCTGATCGGCTCCACCGTCTTCAGTTTGAGCTTCCAAGGCGTGGATGGCCCCAAATGGGTCGAGCACCTGCTTACGAGCTTGCCCGGCGGTCAACTCGGCTTCCTGATCGTGGTGAACATCTTGGTGTTCGTGCTGGCGTTCTTCTTGGACTTCTTCGAACTGAGCTTCATCATCGTGCCGCTGATCGGGCCCGTGGCCGAGAAGCTCGGCATTGATTTGGTCTGGTTTGGTGTGCTGCTGGCGGTCAACATGCAGACCTCCTTCATGCACCCGCCCTTCGGCTTTGCGTTGTTTTACCTACGCAGCGTCGCACCTCATGACGACTACAAAGACCGCCTCACGGGCCAAAGCATCCCCAAGGTCACGACCAGCCAGATTTATTGGGGTTCGGTGCCTTTCGTCCTGATTCAGATCATCATGGTCGCGCTGATCATCGCGTTCCCGAATCTGATGTCAGGCGGTCTTGCTAAAAAGAAGAGGTCAACATCGACAACGTTCAAATCGAATTCCAACCGGCTGCCGAAGCCAAGCAGGACAACGATCTGAACAAGCTGTTTGATGCCGTACCCAGTGCGGCTAGCGGCTCCAAGTGAGTTCGCTGTCGGTCGTCATTCACCGACGACCGACGTAAAAAAGCCCCGCGATGCGGGGCTTTTTGCTCAACAGCCCAAAAGGGCTGTGATGCGTGCTTACTTCGAAGCAGCAGAAGCAGCCTTCTCAGCCTTCTTAGCCTTGTGAGCCTTGGCCTTCTTGGCCGGCTTCGAAGCAGCTTCAGCAGCCGGCTTAGCAGCAGCAGAAGCAGCGGGAGCAGCTGCCTTAGGAGCGTCAGCGGCGAAAGCGCCGAAAGCGAACATGGAAGCGATCAGGGCAGCGACGATCTTGGTCATGGAAAACTCCAAATTTGAATATTGACGAGCAAAAGACTCATGGGGATCAACGCTCAGGCTGCGTGATGCGTTGACGCAAAATAACATTTTGTTTCAATTGGCCTCAATGAATGCCCGCCATCACCTTGTGATGCATCCGTCGTAACCCCAGCCAAACCACCCCAGCAATCAGAGGAACCGCCACGGCAATGGCCATGTCGGGCGAAATCGGCAACCCCGCAGATTTCAAACCCTTGACGACATAGCCCACCAAACCCGTGCCGTAATAGGTGATCGCAGCCACCGACAAGCCTTCGACCGCGCTTTGCAACAAAAGCTGCGCCTCTTGACGCCGATTCATGGCGTCCAGCAGGAATTGGCTGCTTTGCTGCTGCTCAATTTCCACCCGGGTCCGCAGCAAGTTGCTGGTGCGTGAGATACGTTCTGACAAAGCCTGCTGACGTCGTGCCGCCCAAGCACACGTTTGCATGGCCGGCGATAAACGCCGATCCATGAACTCACCCAAGGTTTGCAGACCATGAATCCGCTCTTCGCGCAGTTCTTGAATCCGCCGCTGAACCAACTCAAAGTACGCTGCACTGGCCGAAAAACGCGCGTGCGTGCGTGCGTACAAGCTCTCGACTTGGGCCGCCAAGTGCGTCAGACGCCGCAGCAAGTCCGGCTCTTGCTGCTTCTGGGCAAAACGAATCTGCTCCGCCACCTCAGCCAATTCACGCTCCGCTGACACCAGAGCCCCACCCACCTCACGCGCAGCCGGTAAACCCAACAAAGACATCATGCGATAGGTTTCGACTTCGAGAACCCGCTGCACTGCACGCCCCAGCCGACGCGGATTCAAACTGTCATCCACCACCAAGATGCAACGCCCGAAACCATCAGCATGCAAACGGAAGTCGGTATAGACCACCACTTGACCGTCCATCACCCGTGCTGCCACCAGCGTGCTTTCATCCAGTGTGCGCCGGACCAAAGCAGAAACGAGATCTGACCCGGATGCGTCAGGCAGCACCTCGCTTTGCCGTAGCACCAACACGTGCAAGCCAATCAACCACTGGCCCGGCATGCTTTGGAGCCAGTCACGCGGCGCATCTGGGAGCACACCCGCCTCGAACCCGTTCGGCGCATCCGTGATCGGACGCCAAAAAGTCGCGGTGTGGAATTCCGAGTGCTTCTCCCAGCGCAACAACACCCCACCCAGATCGGTACTGATGTGATTGGCATCATCCAAGGCCAAGGGCAAGTTCTTTTGGCGCAGGAGCTGATTCACATGCTCTTTGGCAAGCACCCCATCGCCATGAGCCCACCCCACATGGGTCAAGGCCAACGGGGCCGAGAGTCGCTCATAGGGACGAGCGTGGACTTCGTTGTGAAGCGCCTCTCGCAGAGGATGCACGGTTTGCATATCCATTCTTTCATTCACGCAGGCGTGGCCCGCAAAATTTCTTCAGCACTGGTGAGGCCCTCGGCCACCTTGTCAAAACCAGCTTGACGCAGGGATCGCATCGGCTCGTCCAACACCAGCAATTCCACCAAGCCGCAACGCCCCCGGTAACCCGTCATACGGCAATCGATGCAGCCCACCGCACGGTAGGGCTGGAACGGCTTCGCAGCTTCCGTGCCAAGGCCACCCGTTGTTGCGATCGTCGCGGTCGAGGAGCCTAGCAAAGCCGTGAGGCGTTCACGTGACATGGTCTCATCGGGCTGTTTGCAGGCAGCGCACAACGTCCGCACCAAGCGCTGCGCCAGCACACCGATCACGGTGGCCTTGATCAGATAGGTCGGCACGCCCAGATCGGTCAGGCGTGTGATCGCGCTGGCAGCATCGTTGGTGTGCAGGGTGGAGAACACCAAATGCCCGGTCAAAGCGGCCTGAACCGCCATTTCAGCCGTTTCAACGTCGCGAATCTCGCCAATCATGATGATGTCGGGGTCTTGGCGCATCAGGGCGCGCACGCCGTTGGCGAAGTCGAGTTCAAGCGCGGGCTGAACCTGGGTCTGATTGAAGGCCGGCTCGATCATTTCGATCGGGTCTTCGAGCGTACACACGTTGACCTCGTCGCTGGCCAGCCGCTTAAGCGTGGCGTAGAGCGTGGTGGTCTTGCCGCTGCCGGTTGGGCCGGTCACCAAGATGATGCCGTGCGGTCGGCGCACCAAATCGGCCCAGCGCCCCGCATCGGTGCTGGAAAACCCTAAGGCCTCGACCGGCAGCACGGCGGTATCGGGATTGAAGATCCGCATCACCACCTTCTCACCAAAGGCAGTCGGCAAGGTGGACAGTCGCATTTCAATCTCTTCACCACGCGGATTGCGCGTCTTGATACGCCCGTCTTGGGCACGACGGCGCTCAACCACATCCATGCGTGCCAGCAATTTGATGCGCGCGGTAGCCGCCGTCATCACGCTTTGCGGCAGGTGGTAGACGGTGTGCAGCACGCCATCGATACGAAATCGCACCGCACATTGCTCGCGCCGAGGCTCTAGGTGAATGTCGCTGGCGCGCTGCTCGAAAGCGTAGTTCCAGAGCCAGTCAACCACTTGCACAACACCCTGATCGTTGGCGTCGAGCTGCTTGTGGCGGCCCATTTCGACCAGCTGCTCAAAATTAACGGTGGCGCTGTTGGCTTCGCCGGTTTTCTGCGCCTGACGCACTGACCGCGCCAAGCTGTAGAACTCGGTAGTGAAACGGGCAATATCGTTCGGATGCGCCAAGACCAAGCGCACGCTCTTGCGGGTGTGCGCGCTGATCTCCACCACCCAGTCGCGCTCGAAGGGCTCACAGGTGGCGATGGTCACTTCCGTGGGACCCACTTGGACCGGCAAGACGCGGCGTTTTTCGGCGTAAGCCAGCGACATGACCTCGGTCACCCGCGCGACATCGACTTTGAGCGGATCAATGCGCAAATAGGGCAAACCGACCCGTTTGGCCAACCAGCGCAGCAGCACGTCGGTATCCAACGGCGTTTGGGTGCCCACCCGAATCAGGCCCGCAGAACCCAATCGCACCAAAGGATGCAAGCTGCTCACCCCCGCTGAAAGCCGCTGATGGATCACCGGCCGATCCACCGCCGCAATCCAGCCGTCTTGCACCAGCCAGTCCAGCACATCGGCCCAACGCAAACGCCCCACCGGCACCGGTGCCGCGCTCATGTCATGAGCTCCTCAGCGTCATCAACAGCAACCACGGCCCGAGGTGTTGGCAAGACCCGCATCAAACGAACCCACGGTGGTGCAGGCAACTGGAATCGCTCACGCACCGCTTCAGCACGCCGCTGTAACTCATCACGCTCTGGCCAATCCACGCCTTTACCGGCCAAAACGATGGCGTTGCCTTCGGCCGTCGGGCTGATCTTCCAGACTTGACCCACCCCAAACACCGCCTCAATGCGCCGGGCACTCTTCATGAACTTGGCCGAGCGGCCAAACAGGTTCACCGCCATCACCCCGCCTTCGGTCAGCACGGCGTGACAGGCCCGGTAGAAATCCTCGTCATCCAGCACCGGACCTGCCGCGTCGTGGTCATACAGATCAACCTGCAACACATCGGCGCTGTCCCAATTCAAGGTGTCTTCCACCCAAGCGCGAGCATCAGCCACCACCACGTTCAGGCGCTCGTCGTTGGGCGGTAGATGAAACCACTGCCGGCAAGCCGCGACCACCTGCGGATTCAATTCGACTGCCGTGCTACGCCAGCGCAACACGCTATGGCTGAAACGCGTCAACGCCGCTGCCCCCAAGCCCAACTGCACCACGTGCCCTTGGGCCCAAGCGGCCGTCGGCTTCAGCAGCAACCACGCCATCATGCGTTGCACGTAATCCAGTTCAAGCGTTTGGGGCTTGCGGATCCGCATGGCTCCTTGCACCCAGGGCGTGTCGCCCAGATGCAAGTAGCGCACCCCGTCAAACTCAGACAAGGTGGCCGAGGGCAAAACATCGGGTGGGGTTTTCTTCTTGCGCGGGCGCGCGTTCAAAAGATCCATGGGCAAGAGGCAACAGAGCCAAAGAGGCAGCTTGGAAAGGCCGCGAGCTTACGTCAGCCCGACCAGCTTGGGCAAAGCGTGCAAGGCGTTGGCTTGGGTGATGTGTGCGATCTCCGCCACAGTTGAACCGCGCAATTCAGCTAAAACCGTCGCTATACGCAACAACTCACCGGGTTCGTTACGCATCACAGCCCCGGCGGCTCGCTCAGCAGCTGTGCGGTAAAGCCACTGCGGCACCATGTCAGGCGCGTCGGTCTCCAGCACGAAGGCGTTGTCTGGCAACGAACGCGCCAGCCGACGCAGTTGCAAGGCACGCTCAAAGGTCATCGCCCCGCCAAAACCGAGCTTGAAGCCCAGATCCAAGAATGCGTGAGCTTGCTGATCGCTGCCGTTGAACGCGTGCGCAATCCCTGCGCGAACCTTGGAGCGCCGCAACAAGGCCAACAACCGGTCCACAGCTCGGCGTGAATGCAGAATCACCGGCAAATCCACCTCCGCCGCCATCGCCAACTGGGCCGCACACAGCGCTTCTTGGCGCGCCTGCGCAGCGGCATCCAAGCACGGCACGAAAAAATCGAGGCCAATTTCACCCACGGCGACCAGATGCGGGTCGTGTCGCGCTTGATCCAGTGCAGCCGCCACCCTGTCCATCACATCCTCAGGCGCCCTTAGAACGTAAAGCGGATGGATACCCCAAGCGTAAGCATCACCGTGCGTATGCGCCCAAGCCTGAACAGGATCAAAGCTGGCCAGATCCACGGCGGGCAACACCACGCACTCGACACCCGCAGCACGCGCACGTTCACGGACCCGCAGGCGGTCTGGATCAAATTCAGCGGCATCCAGATGGCAATGGGTATCGATCAGGTTCATGGGAGCCAAAAAAGTCCGGCGGGCATACTTGCGGCACTCGACAACATCTTCACAGCACGAAA
>NZ_JH660689.1:0-9319 GCF_000262525.1 Leptothrix ochracea L12 | reverse complement strand
GTTCGATCGCACCGAAGACCAGCACGAAGTACTTGGCCTTCATGGGGATCGGCGGGAAGAGCGGCATGATGATGCGGTCGGGAAAGAGCGTGCCAAAGGCCAGCAGCAAGCCAAACAAGGCCCCTGAGGCCCCGATGGTGGCCCCCATCGTCCCGAGCAAGGGCGAGATCAGCAACTGAATCAAAGCACCCGACAAGGCACTGGCGGCCAAATACTGCAAGTAGCGCTTGGGGCCAAAGATCGTCTCGATCTCAGCGCCGAACATCCACAAACCCAACATGTTGAAGAACAAGTGCCCCATGTCGCCGTGCAAAAGGCGTAGCTGAGCACCTGCCACGGCAAGAAATGCCCCGAGCCCAAGGGCCAAAGCGCAAACCAAACCTCGATCCAGTCGCCGAGCAGCATCTGCGCACAAAACACAGCTGTACAGATCAGCAGCAAAGCGCGGGTGATGGGAGGAAGCTGCGGCATGGTCGGGTCCGGGGAGAGATCCGGTAAAAAAACCGCTGCGAACCTATTCAGTGCGCAGCGGGGCTTTTTTGATCAGTGGTGCCGAAGGCCGGACTCGAACCGGCACACCTTGCGGCGGGGGATTTTGAGTCCCCTGCGTCTACCGATTTCGCCACTTCGGCCGTGTGGTTGCGCTGATCGGGCGCGGTCCAAGATTATGGCACGATTTTTTAGAGGAATGCAACCTCTATTCCACCTTGCTGCCACAATTCGCTTCAAGGAGATTGATTGCCCATGCCTACCTACTTCACCGTCGAAGATGTGATCGGCCACACCCCTTTGGTGCGCCTGCAACGCCTGCCGGGCTTGAACGGCGTGGACGCTTCCAGCGTCGTGCTGGGCAAGCTGGAGGGCAACAACCCGGCGGGTTCGGTCAAGGACCGCGCCGCCATCAGCATGATCCGGCGCGCCGAAGAACGCGGCGAGATCCACCCCGGCGACACACTGATCGAAGCCACCTCGGGCAACACCGGCATCGCCTTGGCCATGGCCGCAGCGGTGCGCGGCTACCGGCTGGTGCTGATCATGCCGGAGGACCTCTCGATTGAGCGTGCCCAAACGATGAAAGCCTTCGGCGCCGAGCTGATCCTGACGCCCAAGTCGGGTGGCATGGAATACGCCCGCGATCTGGCCGACACCATGGCCGCCGAAGGCAAGGGCCGGGTGCTGGATCAGTTTGCCAACAGCGACAACCCACGCATCCACTTTGAAACCACCGGCCCCGAGATCTGGCGCGACACCGATGGGCGCATCACCCACTTCGTCAGCGCCATGGGCACCACCGGCACCATCACCGGGGTGAGCCGCTACCTGAAGGAGCGCAACCCCAAGGTACGCATCATCGGCGTGCAGCCCTCGGAAGGCTCGCGCATCCCCGGCATCCGCAAGTGGCCCGCGGAATACCTGCCGCGCATCTATGAACCGCAACGGGTCGATGAGCTGGTCTATGTGAGCCAGACCGATGCCGAAGAAACCGCCCGCCAGATGACCCGCACCGAAGGCATTTTTGCCGGCATCTCAGCCGGGGGCGCTTGCTGGGCCGCGATGCAGATCGCCCAACAGCAACCCAACGCCACGGTGGTGTTCATCGTCTGCGACCGAGGCGATCGCTACCTCTCGACCGGGGTCTTTCCGGCCTGAGCTGAGACCTTGCGATGAATTTTCAGCAACTCCGCGCTGTGCGCGAAACCACCCGCTCCGGCTTCAACCTGACCGAAGTAGCGGGGGTGTTGCACACCTCGCAGCCCGGCATCAGTCGCCAGATCCGTGAACTGGAAGAAGAACTCGGCATCGAGATTTTTGTGCGCGCCGGCAAGCGCCTCACCGGCCTGACCCAACCGGGCGAAGCGGTGCTGCCCATCGTCGAGCGCCTGCTGCTTGACGCCGAGAACCTGAAGCGTGTGGGCGAAGATTTCACCGCCCAAGACAACGGGCGACTGTCGATTGCCGCCACCCACTCCCAAGCCCGCTACGCCCTGCCCGCCGTGGTGCGCGACTTCCGCCAGCTCTATCCCAAGGTCACGCTGCACTTGCAGCAAGGCTCACCCAAGCAAGTGGCCGAGATGCTGCTCTCGGGCGAGGCGGACATCGGCGTGGCCACCGAAGCCTTGGCGCACTACGACGCCCTGATCGCCCTGCCCTGCTACCGCTGGACCCACAGCGTGGTGGTGCCGCCGGGACACGCCTTGCTCGACAGCACCGAGCCGATCACCTTGGCGCAGTTGGCCGAGTACCCGCTCATCACCTATGAGCCCGGCTACACCGGCCGGGCGCACATCGACGAGGCCTTCGCCAAGGTGGGGCTCCAACCTGAAATTGTCTTGGGGGCGATGGACGCCGACGTGATCAAGACCTACGTCGAGCTGGGCTTGGGCGTGGGCATCGTCGCCTCCATGGCTTTTGACGCCGAACGCGACCGCACCTTGCGGGCGCTGGACGCCCGGCATCTGTTCGAGATCAACCTGACCCGCCTCGGCCATCCGCCGTGGCACATGGCTACGCGGTTATGTCTACGACTTCATCGCGTCGTTTGCACCCACCTTGACCCGCTCGGTGGTGGAAGAAGCCCTAACATCCATCCCCTAGGCCCCAACAAGGAGTCAGTGCCATGGATACCTCGGTCTTGCCCGGCCCACACGTCGTGCTCAACTTTTGGTTCAACGAGCTCCGCCCCCAGCAGTGGTGGTCCGCGTCCGAAGCCCTTGACCAAGACATCAAGGCGCGCTTCAAAGCCTTGCATGAGGCTGCACGGCAAGGTGAGCTGGACGATTGGCGCACTTCAGCCGAGGGTCGGTTGGCCGAAATCATCGTGCTGGATCAGTTCTCCCGCCAGATCTATCGCGGGCAGCCCGAAGCGTTTGCCTGTGACGCCATGGCGCTGACGCTGGCCCAAACAGCGGTGGCGCTCCACGCCGATGCTGAACTTGCGCTGGGGCAGCGCACGTTTCTCTACATGCCCTACATGCACAGTGAGTCGCGCCAGATCCACACCGTGGCCGTCAAGCTGTTCAGCGCACTGGGCGTGAGCAACAGCCTCGATTTCGAACTGCGCCACCAAGCGATCATCGACTGCTTTGGTCGCTTTCCACACCGCAACGCCATCCTCGGCCGCCCCTCGACAGCGGAAGAGCTGGCCTTCTTGCAAACGCCAGGGTCGTCGTTTTGATGAACGTTTGTGATCAGCGCTTCGTATAAACCTTGTCGAAGCTGCCGCCGTCGGCGAAGTGGGTCTTTTGCGCCTTGGTCCAGCCCCCAAAAACGTCGTCGATGGTGAACAAACTGATCTTGGGGAACTGCTTGGCGTACTTGGCAGCCGCCGCCGGCTCGATCGGGCGGTAGTAGTTCTGTCCGGCGATGTCTTGGCCTTCGGGCGAATAGAGATATTCCAGATAGGCCTGAGCCACCGCACGGGTGCCGCGCTTATCCACCACCTTGTCCACCACCGCCACCGGTGGCTCGGCCAAGATCGACACGCTTGGGGCGACCACGTCAAATTTGTCCGGACCCAGCTCCTTGAGCGCCAAGAGGGCTTCGTTTTCCCACGCCAAAAGCACATCGCCCACGCCGCGCTCCACAAAGGTGGTGGTCGCGCCGCGTGCGCCGCTATCGAGCACCGGCACGTTGGCCAGCACCTTGGCGACAAAGTCCTGCGCCTTGACCTCAGAGCCGTATTTTTTGAGGGCATAGCCCCACGCGGCCAAATAGTTCCAGCGAGCACCGCCTGAGGTCTTGGGGTTGGGGGTGATGACCGCCACGCCCGGTTTGATCAGATCGTCCCAATCACGGATGCCCTTGGGATTGCCCTTGCGCACCAAAAACACGATGGTCGAGGTGTACGGCGCGCTGTTGTGCTTGAGTCGCTTTTGCCAGTCGGCGGGCAGCAGTTTGGCCCGCGCTGCCACTTCGTCGATGTCATACGCCAGCGCCAGCGTCACCACATCGGCGTCGAGGCCATCAATGACCGAACGCGCTTGCTTGCCCGAGCCGCCGTGCGACTGCTTGATCACCACGCTGTCGCCGGTCTTGGCTTTCCAATGGGCCGCAAACGCTTTGTTGATGCCCTGATAAAGCTCGCGCGTCGGGTCATACGAGACATTAAGCAAGGTCAGATCCTTGGCCGCCAAGCCAAAGACGCTTGTGCCCAAAACCAAGGCCAGAAGGGTTGAACGGATGAAGGAGCATCGTGAAACAGACATACACATGGTGGGGCCCCGTTTAGATTCTTGGCAGTCCCGAGGCATCAAACAGATCCTCGAACAGCACTGAACTGAGATAACGCTCGCCAGAATCTGGCAGCAACACCACGATGGTTTTGCCTTCGTGGTCGGGGTTTTGGGCCCAGCGCAGGGCAGCGGCCACGGCAGCACCGCTGGAAATGCCGGAAAGAATGCCCTCCTCCAACGCCAAACGGCGGGCAAAGGCGAACGCGTCGTCGTTGCTGACCGGTTCGATGGCATCGATCAACGACAGATCCAGCACCTGCGGCACAAAGCCCGCGCCAATGCCTTGGATCTTGTGCGGACCGGGGCGGAGGGTGTCGCCATTGCGGTACTGGGTCAGGACGGGGCTGGCACTGGGCTCCACCGCTACCGAGGTGATGGCTTTACCCCGGGTGTGCTTGAGGTAGCGCGACACGCCGGTGATGGTGCCGCCGGTGCCCACGCCGGCAACAAAAATATCGACCGCCCCATCGGTCGCATCCCAAATCTCAGGGCCGGTGGTGGCCTCGTGGATCGCAGGGTTGGCTGGATTTTTGAACTGTTGCAGCAGCACGTATTTGGGATCTGAAGCCGCGATGCTTTCGGCTTTGGCGATCGCACCACTCATGCCCTTGGCCCCTTCGGTCAGGACCAACTTGGCCCCGTAGGCCAGCAACAACTTGCGCCGCTCAAGACTCATGGTATCTGGCATGGTCAGCGTCAGCGGAATACCCCGTGCAGCGGCCACAAAGGCCAAAGCGATGCCCGTGTTGCCGCTGGTCGGCTCGACCAACTCCTTGCCCGGCCCCAGCAGACCGCGCTTTTCTGCATCCCAGATCAGGGCAGCACCGATACGGCATTTGACCGAATACGCCGGATTGCGCCCCTCGATCTTGGCCAGCACCGTCGCTTTGGCCCCTTGAGTGATGCGATGGAGCCGAACCAACGGGGTGTGACCGATGGACAGCGAGTTGTCTTCAAACCAAGTACTCATCAACGTCTCTCTTGCGTCTTAAAACTCAACCATGCGCATCAGCGTAACGACGGGTCCCATCAAGCGGAACGAATGATTCCGACGTTGGTTATGCGGAAAGCGTCGATACCCCCTCACCTGCGCGTTGAGGCGTGGCCCGGATAAGCAAGCGCGAAATGCTTCCTTGTTCCGGGCCCTTGGCGCGATTTATCGTTCATCCCATGTGCCAACTCTTCGCCATGAACAGCAACCGGCCGATGACCGTCCAGGCCGCTTTGCGGACCTTCACCGCGCGCGGTGGTCGCACGGGTGAACATGTGGACGGCTGGGGCATGGCCTTCCACGACGGTGAGGGCTGCCGCCTTTTCATCGACCCCCAACGGGCGGCGGATTCGGCGTTGGCCGATTTCCTCTGCCTCTACCCCATCCAAGCCACCACCGTGCTGGCCCATGTGCGCAAGGCCACGCATGGCATTCCAGCCCCGGTGAACTGCCACCCGTTCCAGCGCGAGTGGCGCGGCCGACGCTGGTCGTTTTGCCACAACGGCAAGCTGCTTGACTTTGCCCCCGCCCTGTCCGGTGACTACGTCCCGGTGGGTCAGACCGACAGCGAATACGCTTTTTGCTGGTTGATGGAACAACTGCGCCGCCAGCTCAAGGCCCAAGCCGAACCGCATTGGCAAGACATTGCCACCCTCTTGGCCGAGTTGGCCAGCCAGATCGGTCGCCATGGTGAATTCAATCTGACCTTCACCGATGGTCAGGCGCTCTACACCTTGTGTGCCACCCGCTTGACCTGGACACAACACACACAGCACCACGGCCGAGACACCCCCCGAATGGTGCAAATCGCCACCGAACCCCTCGGCGGCGCGCATCCCTGGCACAGCTTTGTGCCCGCGAGATGAAGGTGTTTGTGCGAGGAGAGGAAGTCTGGTCACATCAAATTCACTCACAGCCAATCACACCACGGGCTGTTCATGCTCTTGCTGCTTGATCCGCCTATGCTCGGCGTGTTTGCACCTGCCGTTCAGAACCTCACCCATGACATTCGCCCCGCTCCCGGAACCCTCCCCAGCACTGCTGGTCGCCTGCCTATGCGCTGGTTGGTGCCGTACCTGCGACAGTTACCGCCAAACCTTCGACGATTTGGGGCGTGAATTCGCGGCCCAAGCACGCTTTGTCTGGCTGGATGTGGAAGACGATGACGAAGCGCTGGGTCGCATCGATGTGGTCAATTTCCCCACCTTGCTGATTGCCCACGGTCTGGACGCCCGCTTCTTCGGTCCGGTCACACCCCACGCTCAAACCGCCCGCCAACTCATCCAGCGCGGTCTACAAGGCAGCTTGGGTCTTATCGATGACGCCGCTGTCAAAACGCTGCTGGGCACATTCATGCCATGAACACCATGAGTCTGGTCTCTTTCACCCTGATCTTGGCCGGTGTGCTGCTCAACGCGGTGGCGCAGTTGCTGATGAAAGCCGGCACGCAGGTGGTGGGCGCGTTTGCGTTCAGCGCAGCCAACATCGTGCCCATCGGCTGGAAGTTGCTGACGCAGCCCACCATCCTCACGGCGCTGGGCTGCTATGGCTTGAGCGTGGTCCTCTGGATCTTGGCCCTGAGCCGCGTGCCCGTCAGCATCGCCTACCCCATGCTCTCGCTGGGCTACGTGGTCAACGCCTTGGCGGCGTGGTGGTGGTTGGGTGAGTCCCTGAACCCGACCAAGATCGCTGGCATCAGCCTCATTTTGATCGGCGTGGGCGTGGTCTCAAGGGCTTGAACCAAGGTTTGATCAGAGCGCGAGGAAGTGCTCGCGGTAATAGATCAGCTCGTCAATCGATTCTTGAATGTCGGCCAAAGCGGTGTGGGCTTGGCGCTTCTTGAAGCCGTCCATGATGCTGGGCTTCCAGCGGCGCGCCAGCTCTTTGAGGGTGCTGACATCCAAGTTGCGGTAGTGAAAAAAGGCTTCGAGCTGCGGCATGTAGTTGGCCATGAAGCGCCGGTCTTGGCAGATGGTGTTGCCGCACATCGGCGAGGTGCGTGTCGGCACGTAGGCTTGCAGAAACGCCAGCAGTTGCGCTTGGGCGGCCGCTTCGTCAAGGGTCGAAGCCTTGACGCGATCGATCAAACCGCTCTTGCCGTGGGTGCCCTTGTTCCAAGCGTCCATGCCATCGAGCACGGCGTCCGACTGATGGACGGCGATCACCGGGCCTTCAACGCGCATGTTGAGTTGAGCGTCGGTCACGACCACCGCCACTTCGATGATGCGGTCGGTTTGCGGGTTGAGCCCGGTCATCTCCATATCGACCCAGATCAGGTTCTGGTCGTTGCGGGCAAGCAAGATCTCTTGGTTCATGGTGTTCTCTCCGATACCAATGGCTAAAGCGGCGGCGATTCTCCCAGACCGCCCGCCATCGGCGAGAATCGCGCCCCTATGAGCGCCTTGTTTTTCACCCTTGCTTTCGCGGTGGCCTTGGCCACGGTCCTTGTGCTGCGCATGATGCTGGTCACGCGCCAGATCCGCCACGTGGCCAAACATCGTGGGGCGGTGCCGCCCGACTTTGTCGGTGCGGTGAGTTTGGCAGCGCATCAGAAGGCAGCCGACTACACCATCGCCCGCCAGCGCTTTGATCTGCTGACCGCCGCTTGGAGCGCCATGGTGCTGGTGGGCTGGACCCTGCTGGGCGGGTTGGACGCGCTCAATGTGTCGCTGCGGGAGGTGCTGCAACCACGCTGGGGCGAGCTGGCCTACGAGGTGGGTTTGATCGCAGCGGTAAGCGCCATCGGTGGGCTGCTGGATCTGCCCTTTGAAGCGTGGCGCACCTTCAAGCTGGAACAACGCTTCGGCTTCAACCGCAGCACCCCGGCGCTGTGGTGGCGCGATCAGCTCGTGCAAAGCCTTGTGGGCATGGTGATCGGCCTGCCCTTGGCCGCACTGGTGCTGTGGCTCATGGCGTCGATGGGGGCCCTGTGGTGGCTCTGGGCTTTTGCGGCGCTGGCGGCCTTTATCTTGCTGATGCAGGGCCTCTACCCCACCGTGATCGCACCGCTGTTCAACAAGTTCACCCCGCTTGACGACCCGGAACTGAAACGCCGCGTGGAAGGCCTGATGCAGCGCTGCGGCTTTCGCGCCCAAGGCTTTTACGTCATGGACGGCAGCCGCCGCTCCGCCCATGCCAACGCTTATTTCACCGGCTTTGGGCCCGTCAAACGGGTGGTGTTTTTTGACACCTTGCTCAAGCGCCTCACACCCAGCGAGGTCGAAGCGGTGCTGGCGCACGAGCTGGGGCACTTCCACCACCGCCATGTGCAGCAGCGCATGGTCACGATGCTCGGCCTATGGCTGGGCACGCTGGCACTGATCGGCTGGCTGATGGATCAACCCAACTTCTACCTTGGCTTGGGCGTGGTGCCCAACATGGTGGCCCCGAATCACGCCGTGGCCCTGTTGCTGATGATGATGGTCGGGCCGGTGTTCAGTTTCTTGCTCGGGCCGCTGATGTCGGCCGCTTCGCGCCGCCATGAATATCAGGCCGATGCCTACGCCGGCCAGCAAAGCAACCGGGGCGATCTGGCCTCGGCACTGGTGAAACTCTTCGACGACAACGCTTCCACCCTGACCCCTGACCCCCTCTACGTGCGCTTTTATTACTCCCATCCCCCAGCCAGCGAACGACTCGCGGCCCTGGGTTTGCGGCGCTGATCCACCGCCACACCACCTAGGACGCCTTGATGTCAACTTCTCCTGAACTCCATACCGGCTTGGTTTTGGCAGGCCACGGCCGCCACTACTTGGTGGAAGCGCAAGACGGCAAGCACATTCGGTGCAGCCCGCGTGGCAAGAAAAGCGACTGCGTGGTCGGCGACCAAGTGCACTGGCGCTCCACCGATACGCGCGGCGAGGAAGGCGTGATCGAAGCCATCCTGCCACGCAAGAATTTGTTCTATCGCCAAGACGAATGGCGCACCAAATCCTTTGCCGCCAATCTGGACCACATCTTGGTGATGGTGGCGGCAGAACCCGTGTTCAGCGAGAGCCAACTCAGCCGCGCCTTGATCGCTGCCGGCCAAGCGCGCTTGGCCGTGACCATTTTGCTCAACAAGATCGACCTGCCCGAAGCGGCTGCGCTGGCGCGT
>NZ_JH660688.1:0-8678 GCF_000262525.1 Leptothrix ochracea L12 | reverse complement strand
TGGCTGATGTTGCGCTACTGGCGCGGCCTGCCGCCGTTCCCGCCCCGGCGTCGCTGAAAAACGATGCACTCGCACCCTGATCGCCTCGAACCTGTGCGCAAGCACTTTGTAGTGGTGGACCGGGCGGTTTGAGTGCCATCCCCCGTTCGCCCTGAGCATGGGTTTCGACAGGCTCAACCCGAACGGGCTGATCGGGTTTCCCGATCATTTGTATGAGCGGGCGTCTTCGATGACTTTGCCGTCGTTGGGCAGGGTGTTGGGGGGCAGGAGGGTGATGTTGCCGCGTAGTTTGGTGATGTCGCGCAGGGTTTCGGCGACGCGGGTGGGGAGGTTTTCGGAGGCGGTGGCGACTTCGATGTGGAGGGTCATGCGGTCGGCGGACATCTCGCCTTCGACGACCAAGCGGGCGCGGAGGATTTCGGGGTGGCGTTTGGCGACTTCGGCGATTTGGCTGGGGTGGACGAACATGCCGCGCACCTTGGTGGTTTGATCAGCCCGGCCCAGCCAGCCCTTGATGCGTTGATTGGTCCGGCCGCTGGGGCAGGGGCCGGGCAGGAGGGCGGAGAGATCGCCGGTGCCGAAGCGGATCAGCGGGTAATCGGGGTTGAGCACCGTCACCACCACTTCGCCGACCTCGCCGTCGGGCACGGGGTTGTGGGTGCCGGGGCGAACGATTTCGAGGATGACGTGTTCATCGACCACCAAACCTTGGCGGGCCGAGGTTTCGAAGGCGATCAAGCCGACGTCGGCGGTGGCGTAGCACTGGTACGCCTGCACGCCGCGCTCTATCAGCCAGTCGCGCAGCGAGGGCGGGAAGGCTTCGCCGCTGACCAGCGCTTTGCAAATTTGGCCCAAGCCCCCACCCCCCGTGTGGGCTTCGGCGGCTTTCTCGACCAAGATTTTCAAAAAGCTAGGGGTGCCGATGTAGCCATGCGGGCGCAGTTCCTGAATGGCTTGGAGTTGCAGTTCGGTGTTGCCGACCCCGCCCGGAAACACCGTGCAGCCGAGGGCGTGCGCGCCGGTTTCCATCATCGAGCCAGCGGGGGTGAGGTGATAGCTGAAGCTGTTGTGGATCAAGTCGCCGCGCTCAAACCCGGCAGCGCGGATGGCGCGCGCCATGCGCCAGTAGTCCAGCGCTTCGCCTTCGGGCTCATACATTGGTCCGGGCGATTGAAAAACCCGCCGCGCACCGTCACTTTGGCCGTGACCATGACGGGCGGGCTGGCCGCGCCAGCCGATGGTGGCAAAGCCGCCAAAGACATCTGAGGCGCGCTGCGTTTTTTGCTGCTCCAGCACCTCGTACTTGCGCAACACCGGCAAGGCGGCCAGCGTGGCGCGGTCGGTGATGCGGCTTGGATCGATGCCCGCCAGACGCTCGCTCATGGCTGGGCTGTGGGCCTGCGCGTGGGCGATCAGGCCGGGCAGGGCGGCAAACAAGGCCGCTTCACGCTCAGCCGGTGTACGAACTTCAAGGGGGTCCAAGGCAGAGAGTGGAGATCGTCATGGGGCGCTTTCCTCGTGGGCCGTGACTTGGGGTAGAGGGTCGTGTTCTTGGGGGATGGGTTCAAGCCAGCCAGCGCTTGCGGCGCTTGTAGCTCTTGACGTCTTTGAAGCTTTTCCGATCACCGCCGCCCACGCCGAGATAGAACTCCTTCACGTCCTCGTTCTCGCGCAGCGCTTTGGCTTCGCCGTCCATGACGATGCGGCCACTTTCCAAGATGTAGCCGTAGTCGGCGTAGCGCAGGGCGATGTTGGTGTTTTGCTCGGCCAGCAAGAAGGTGACTTTCTCCTTGGTGTTCAGGTCTTTGACGATCTCAAACACCTCTTCGACGATCTGCGGCGCCAAGCCCATGCTGGGTTCGTCGAGCAACACCATCTTCGGATTGGCCATCAGCGCGCGGCCGATGGCGCACATCTGCTGCTCGCCGCCCGAGGTGTAGGCCGCTTGGCTGGTGCGGCGGGTCTTGAGACGCGGGAAGTAGGCGTAAACCTTCTCCAGCGTCTCGGCCACCGCCGCCTTGCCATCACGGCGCGTGTAGGCCCCGGTCATGAGGTTGTCTTCGATGGAGAGGTGTGCAAAGCAGTGCCGGCCTTCCATCACCTGCACCACACCCCGGTTGACCATCTCGGCCGTCGAGAGCTGGTCGATGCGCTCACCGCGCAGTTCGATGGAGCCTTTGGTGACGTCACCCCGCTCGCCCGCCAGCAAATTGCTGATGGCGCGCAGGGTGGTCGTCTTGCCCGCACCGTTGCCGCCCAGCAAGGCGACCACCTTGCCGTCGGGCACCTGCAACGACACGCCCTTCAGCACCAGGATCACGTGGTTGTAGATGACCTCGATACCGTTGACGTTGAGGAGGATGTGGTCAGAGGCGCTCATGGCAAGGGGCTTTCTTCAGGACGAGGGGCGAGCGATCAAGACTGGCAGTCGGCCGAGGTGCGGCGGATCAGCTTTTTCTCACCGGCGTATTTCTCAGACGCCGCCTTGACCAGTGGCTTGATGATTTGCTGGTCGGCTTGCAGCCAGTCGGAGGTGAACTTCCACTTGCTGCCGTCCCAGGTGTGGACCCGCGCCCAATTGGCACCGACGTGGTCAAAGCAGCTGGTCGAAACCGGGCGCATCACGCCAGCAAAGCCCATGCCGTCGAGCTTCTTTTGTTCCAGCGCCAGGTTTTCCAGGCCCCAGCGCACTTGCTCGCCGCTCATGACCTTGCCCTTGCCGTACTTCTCTTGGGCGCGCTTGACGCCTTCGACCGCCAACATCGACGAGATCAGGCCGCGCATGTAGAGCACCGAGCCCACTTCGTCCTTCGGGCCCGTGCCTTGGCCCTTGGCGTGCACTTGGGCCAAGACGTCCTTGACCACTTTCGAGCCCGGCTCGGCACCGTGCTGCATGGTCACGGCGTTGTAGCCCTTGGCGCCTTCACCCACGTCCTTCACGTCCGGCTCGGCCCCGGCCCACCAGACGCCGTACATCTTTTCGCGCGGATAGCCGGTGGCTTGGGCTTCTTTGATGGCGGTCGAGTTCATCACGCCCCAGCCCCAGAGCAGCACGTAGTCCGGGCGGCTTTGGCGCACTTGCAACCAAGTGGCTTTTTGCTCGACGCCCGGCGCGGTCACGGGCAGCAGTTGCAGCTCAAAGCCGTGCATGCGGGCGCGCTCTTGCAGCAAGGGGATCGGCTCCTTGCCATAGGGGCTGTCGTGATAGACCAAGGTGATTTTCTTGCCCTTGAGCTTGTCGAGCCCACCTTCTTTGGCGCCGATTTGCTGGATCAGCACGTCCGCCGCGATCCAGTACGTGCCCAGCAGCGGGAAGTTCCACTTGAAAACACCGCCGTCTTGCGACTCTGAGCGGCCATAACCGGCCGTGATCAAGGGGATCTTGTCGGCCGGAGCTTTCTCGGTCAGGGCGAAGGTCGCGCCGGTCGAGAGCGGCTGGAACACCGTTGCCCCCTTGCCCCTGTCGGTGGAAGCGTTCTGGCGCAGAAGCTGCTCAGGGGTTCTTTTCATTTCAAGCTGGTTGCCCATGACTTCCTTAGGCCTTGGCATGTACACGTTGGCGGATGCTGCAAAGCTGGTCCGCACCGAGCCACGCAAAATCAAGCGCTGGCTGTACGGTCACGTCTATACGGCCCGTCATGGCGCAACCCGTGAACACCGGGTGGTGTCACCGCTGTGGTCACCGCAGTACGACCGCGAGGAACTGGGCGAGGCAGTGATTGGCTTCCAGGATCTGCTGGAGCTGCGGGTGGTGAAGCAGTTCGTCTTGCATGGCGTGCCGCTGCCGGTGGTGCGGCGTTGCCTAGACACGGCCCGAGATGTGTTCGGCCGCGATCACCCGTTGACGAGCCATCGTTTCGTCACCGATGGCTCCACCATTTTTGCCGACTCGCTGGAGTCCGAAGCTCGGGCCGGTGAGCACGACGGCGAACTGCTGGACCTGCACAGCCGGCAGTACACCTTCCGGTCGATCATCAAGGACTCGCTCTACGCCGGCATCGAGTACGAGGACGGCCGGGCGCGGCGCTGGTATCCGCAACCGCGCAGCCGGGTGGTGGTGGTCGATCCTGCCTTCCAGTTCGGTCATCCGATGATCGAGGCATGCGGCGTACCAACGGCCACGCTGTATTCGTCCTTTCTGGCCGAGGGCCAACAAAAGGCAGCGGTGGCGCGCATCTTTGATGTGCCGGTCCGGCATGTCGAAGCAGCTGTGCGCTTCGAGGAACGCCTTCAGCAGGTAGCCTGAGTCTTGGCTTTGAACCTGAAGTTCCTCTTCGACAACAACCTGTCGCCGCATCTGGCTGCTGGTATGGCCGAGTTTTCAAAGACTGATGTCCGGGTCGCACAGGTGGTTCATCTGCGCAGCCGCTTTGCCGCGAACACGCCTGACGAGATCTGGTTGCCCGCGCTGGCTACGGAGGGCGGCTGGTCGATCATTTCCTGCGATCAGTTCAAGAAAACAACCGCCGAGCGAGAGCTGGTGCGTCGGCACGGACTGTGTGTCTTCGTGCTCGACAAGCAGTGGGCAGGCAAGCCATTTTGGGAAATGAGCGCCAACTTTGTGACGTGGTGGCCGACGATTCTGGGCGTGGCCGAACTGACCTCCAAGGCCGCCTACCGGGTACCGTACAAGCGGCAGGGGCAGAAAACGCTGGAACAGATCCGCGCCTGAGCTGCCCCAGCGGCGCATCTCACCCCGCCGCCGCCCTCACCAACACCTCCGCCAACTGCGCCTGCTTGGCCCGCGCTGCTGCGATGCGAGCCTTGAGTTGGTCGCAGAGGGCGAGGAGTTCATCCAACACTTCCACGATCCGATCCTGCTCGTCCAGCGAAGGGACAGGGATCGTCATCTTTCCGACTTGCTTGGTCGAGATATGCGGCACGCCGTTGCTGCGCCCAGGATCAATCAGGTCGAGAAACAGGGGCGAGCGCATCCAGTGGAGCAGGAAGGCCGCTCGGAGTTGGTCAGCCTTGGGGGACAGTCGGGCAACGCGTTGAAGCAGCAAGCAAGGTAGATCCTCAGCGCGCACAACGGCCACCTTCAGACCTGTCGAAATGATCGGGCGGTCCAGCGTCAGCAGCACATCGCCTTCGTTGAGCTTGAACGCCGCGAACTCGTCGAATCGTTCCGCAGGAATGCAAGCTGCGTCGCACCAGTCAATCCGACCGTGTGCGATGTTCACATTGCGGACCAGCCTGATTCCACCTTCCACGAACCACTCGCTCTTGAATGCGTAGCCATTCAAGAAATGCACCACGTCGTGGACTTGACGCTGAGCCCAACTCGACGACCCTTCGCGGCTCAATGCACCGCGAAATGCCAGGGTGCGAACCGCTTGAACCAGCTTGTCGATGCTCGCATCGCTCGTGAATGCATCCGAGAACGCAGACGCCAGCCGCTGCCATCCAACCTCAAACTCCTCCGCATCCCGCGCCCGGGTCAACCCATCCAGCAGCACCTTCACCAGCCGCTCATGCGCGGCCTCGGCGTCCTGCTGCCGCGCCTCCAGCCGGTCGCACAAGGCCATCAGTTCATCGACCTTGGCGACGATGCGATGCTGTTCAGCGAGTGGAGGCAATGGGAATGCCGCCATGCGGCCGTCGTCTGTGCCGAGCCGAGGCATCTTCATGCCGTAGCTTTTCTCGTTCACGTAGGCTAGAAAGTACGGACTCTTTAGTGCCAGCTTGAAGTACTGAGGTACCCAATTGCCGTAGCACCGGACAGGAAGGATCTCGGTTGTGCAGTAACCGTCGTGGTCCGCGACGATGACCTTATTGAGGTACGGCCGCAGCTTGCAATACAGCAAGTCGCCTGCCTTGAATGCGTTCTTGTCACTGAGCGACCCGCGCTCGAAGAAGCTCACGCGCCGCAAAAGCCGCGAAGTGTCCTTCTCGATGTCCTCAAGGTCCAACAGCCAAGCGTCATCCGGAATGGCATCGGCTTTGGTTGTCGCGCCGTAATTCGTTATCTCCCCCAAACGGGCCCATACCCAATGCGTAGGCAACTGGAAAGGGGCACCGTCTCGCTTTAAGGCGGGCAGCACCTTGAACTTCAGATCCCCAGCGGCCACAAGTGCTTCCCGAGCCCGAGTGATCTGCAAGAGAAGGTCAGTCGCTTGGTCGTCCCCAACCTGCGGTTGGGTCAGCCGTCCACGCACAGCAAGGTCAAGCACCAGTGCTCGAACCAGTTGGGGCCCATTTGGCGCGGCGGAAAGTAGACCAATTTTTCGTCAGCAGTGTTGTCATTCGCCCCGCTCCAACGCCCCCGCCAGCACCGCCTTCAACTGCTCCCGCAGCCCGGCAATCTCCGCCTGCATCTGCGCGTACTCCGCCAGCAGCACCTCGGGGTCGTGGCTCACCTGCTCGCCCTGGTGCGGGTTCTTGATGTCCAGGTTCCAGCCGCGTGCCGCGATGTCGGCGGCGCTGACCTTCCACGCCAGCTCGCTGCCCACCCGCGCCGCAAAGCCATCGGCCTCGCTACCCCACCAAGCCTGCTCGGTGGCGAACTCCTCTAGGCGCATAGGCCGGGTCTTGCTGTAGTTCTTGACGCCGGGTGGGTACGGGTGCTCGTAGAACCACACGTCGCGCGTAGGGCGGCCCTTGGTGAAGAAGAGCAGGTTGGTCTTGATGCCGGTGTAGGGGTTGAAGACGCCGTTGGGCAGGCGCACGATGGTGTGCAGGTCGCACTCGGTGAGCAACTTTTCCTTGATGCGACTCTTGATGCCTTCGCCGAACAAAAAGCCGTCCGGCAACACCACCGCTGCCCGGCCGCCTTCTTTGAGCAAATGCATGATCAGCACGAGGAACAGGTCGGCGGTTTCGCGGGTGCGGAAGGCGGCCGGGAAGTTGGTTTCGATGCCGTCTTCTTCCATGCCGCCGAAGGGCGGGTTGGCAACGATGCAGTCCACCCGCTCACGCGGCCCCCAGCTGATCAGCGGCCGGGCCAGCGTGTTGTCGTGGCGGATCTGGCTGGGCACCTCGATGCCGTGCAGGATCATGTTGGTCGTGGCCAGCAGGTGCGGCAGCGGCTTTTTCTCCACACCAAAAATGCTGGCTTGTAGCGTGCGCTCGTCTTCGGGTGTGCGCACGTAGTGCTTACGCTTGTGCTCGATGGTGCAGGTCAAAAAGCCCCCGGTGCCGCAAGCCGGGTCCATCACCTTATCTGCCAGCTTCGGGTCCACCATGCGCACCATGAACTCGGTGACGGGCCGGGGCGTATAGAACTCCCCCGCGTTGCCAGCGTTTTGTAAATCACGCAGCAGCTGCTCATACATGTCGCCAAAAGCGTGTCGCTCCTGCGCCTTGTTGAAGTCCACCGCCTCTTGGATCTTGTTGAGCACCTGGCGCAGCAGCTGGCCGGACTTCATGTAGTTGTAGGCGTCCTCAAACACGCTGCGCACCACGTGCGCCACCGGCGGCACGGTCCGGCTGCCGTCCAAGCCCAAGTTTTGCAGCGTCGGGAACAACTCGTTGTCGATGAAGCTCATCAGCTCCTCGCCCGTCATCCCTTCGGGGTCAGCCGCCCAACTGCGCCAACGGTAGGGCTCCGGCAAGGGCGAGCGGTAATCGTCGTCCAACACCTCCCATTCCATCTCACGGTCGTCAAAGACCTTGAGAAACAGCATCCAGACCAACTGGCCGATACGCTGGGCGTCACCATCGACGCCCACATCCTTGCGCATGATGTCTTAGATCGATTTGATGGCGCTAGAGATCGACATGGGAGAAATCAGAATCGTTTTGAGTCAGCAGGAAGATTGGCAGCCGCCGGATCGGCCGGCCGCATCACCCTCCCACAGGCAAGGATCGCCGAGGATACCGGCACGGATACCGTCCAGCGCCAGCTGAACGCTGACCTTGCTGGCGAAGTTGTCCGGGCACCAGAAGGTTCGCGCTTCGGAAAGATGGACATCCCCCAGCAGCCGGTCCCATCCGCCCTTGGGAACCCAGCACTTGCGGCCGAAGTACCAGAAGTGGCTGGATACCAGCACACGCTCGCCGCTCAGATCGTGCTGCATGTGGCTGTGTTCCACCGGGGTCTGGGGCTCATCGAAATGGAAGTCGTTCAGGAGCTGGTGGAACCGGCCATCACCCAGAGGCTCATAGATGTTGTCGCCGCAACGTTCGATGGCCTTGGGGCTATCGGGCTTGGGCTTTTTGGCCGCAAAGCGCGTGTCGTTGAAGTAAGCGCCCGTGGGGATTGGCTCCTCGGTGATCTCCATCAGGTAGATCAAGCCCATGTAGGGGATCGCCACCCCCTGCTCCCGGGCTGAATGGCACAGCGCTTGTGAAGCAAAGCCCGCCACCCATTCGCCCTTGCCACGATTGCGGCGCAGGGCTGGCTTACAGGTCGCTAGCGTCAGGTAGCCGTGGAACGGGTTGGGTGCAAAGCCGTTGTCATGGGTCATCTTGTAGCCCATGGTGTGTCCTGCTGACATGGTGTGATCTCCCTCAGGGTTGAAGAAACAGTGAATCGATCCATTGATGGGCTTCTGCGGAGTTGCTGCCGACATCCATGACAAACTCCTGGCCCTTGGCGACCGATTGCAAGGTGGTGTGCTCGCCGTCCTTGCGCCAGCGCGCCGGGTTGCGGTGATAGGACATCGACAGCCCCAAGGGCGAGGTTGGGTCCATCCAGCCGGGCAACCGCCAGACCGACCGGCTCTCGCCGGGCGCTG
>NZ_JH660687.1:0-8671 GCF_000262525.1 Leptothrix ochracea L12 | reverse complement strand
TTCTGACCCAGTTGCCCCGGCTCTATCGCGAAATCGAACAAGCCTTGCCTGGTCACCCCATTCCGAACTTTTTGCGCATGGGCCATTGGATTGGTGGCGACCGCGATGGCAACCCCAACGTCACTGCCGACACGCTTAAACGTGCGCTCTCTCGGCAATGCGAGACCGCGTTGCGCTACTACTTGACGGAAGTGCATGCCCTCGGAGCAGAGCTGTCAGTGTCACAGATGCTGGCACCCGTCACCACGGCCATGCAAGCGTTGGCGACCCAATCGCCGGACCAGAATGCCCATCGTGAAGACGAGCCTTACCGCCGTGCACTGATCGGCATCTATGCCCGCTTGGCCGCCACCTTGATGGCCTTGACCGGCACGGAAGCCCTGCGCCATGCGGTCGCCCCCCAAAAACCATACCCTGACGCCGAAAGTTTTCTCGCTGATCTGCGCACGATTGAAGCCTCGCTCAAGTACCACCACGCTCAAGCCATGATCGTGCCGCGTTTGGCCCCGCTGATGCGGGCGGTGCAGGTCTTTGGCTTTCACCTCGCCACGGTTGATTTGCGCCAAAGCTCGGATCAGCACGAAGCGGTGGTGGCGGAGCTACTGCGCGCGGCCCAAGTCGAAGCGAATTACAGCGCCTTGGATGAAGCGGCTCGCCGCGACTTGCTGCTGCGCTTGCTCAACGATGCTCGCCCTTTGCGCTTGATCGCAGGGGAGTATTCCGAGCACACACGCAGCGAACTGGCGATTTTTGAAACCGCCCGCTTGATGCTCAAGAGCTATGGCCGCCATGCCATCCGGCACTACATCATTTCGCACACCTAGACCGTCAGCGACTTGCTCGAAGTGCTGCTGCTGCAAAAGGAAGTCGGCTTGATGCGCGGCACGCTGGATGAGAGTGCAACGGCTGACTTGATCGTGGTGCCGTTGTTCGAAACCATCGGCGACTTGCGCAACGCCGCACCCATCATGCGCGAGTACTACGCCCTGCCCGGCATCGCAGCCATGATGGGTCGCTCCGGCAACGAGCAAGACGTGATGCTGGGCTACAGCGACAGCAACAAAGACGGCGGCTTTTTCACCAGCAACTGGGAGCTGTACCGCGCCGAGATTGAACTGGTGGAACTGTTCGACGCCCTGCGACGCAAAAACGGTCTGATCCTGCGCCTTTTCCATGGCCGAGGCGGCACCGTCGGTCGAGGCGGCGGCCCCAGCTACGACGCCATCTTGGCGCAACCTCCGGGCACCGTGAACGGCCAAATTCGCCTGACCGAACAAGGTGAGATCATCGCCTCCAAATACTCGCACCCTGAAATAGGCCGACGCAATCTCGAAACCTTGGTGGCCGCCACGCTGGAAGCCACCCTGCTGCATCCCACACAAAGTGCCCCTGCAACGTTCTTAGCGACGGCCGAGGCCCTTTCCGAAGCAAGCATGAAAGCCTACCGGCACATCGTCTACGAGACCGATGGCTTCACCGATTACTTCTTCGCCGCCACACCCATTCGGGAAATTGCCGGTCTCAACATCGGCTCACGCCCGGCTTCACGCAAAGCCACCCGCGCGATCGAAGATCTGCGCGCTATTCCTTGGGGTTTCAGTTGGGGTCAGTGCCGCATCGCTTTGCCAGGTTGGTGTGGCTTTGGCTCAGCAGTCCAAGATTTGCTAGCCACCGACGCCAACAAATTGGCCCTGTTGCAGCAGATGTACCGCGAGTGGCCGTTCTTCCGCACGCTGCTCTCCAACCTCGATATGGTGCTGGCCAAGACCGATCTGGCCATTGCGGCACGTTATGTGGAACTGGTTGAAGACCGCGAATTGGGCGCAAGTATCTTCAAAGCCATCCAAGAAGAATGGGCTCGAACCCAAGACGCGCTGCACTTGATCACGGGAGATGCCCAGAGATTGGCCACCAATCCAAGCTTGGCACGTTCCATCGAGCATCGGTTCCCGTACCTCGATCCACTCAATCATTTGCAGGTTGAATTGCTGCGTCGCTTCCGTCTATGTCGCGAGGATCATCCGGGCATGGAGCGTATTCAGCGCGGCATTCATCTATCGATCAACGGCATTGCGGCCGGATTGCGCAACACGGGCTGACCAGCAATCTCACAACAAACTCGTAACTAGACCGACAATCCGACTTCGCCGGCGCGATCGGGCCGGAAAGGAACTGTTGTGAGCTGGAATTTGCGCCCTTCTTCGATGGCAGACCTTCTCAGAAAAAGTCTGCGAAACCTCTGGAGTTCACTGCGTCACCACCCGCCTGCTGCATGGGTGACGCTGGTGATCTCTTTGGTCCTGACGTGGGCGGGCTGGTATGTGACCAATCAGTTCATCCAACACCGCGCCTCGGATCGCTACGCCTTCCAAGTCAAAGACGTGCTGGGCGCAATCCAGCAACGCATGCAGACCTACGAGTCGATGCTTCGTGGGGGTGCCGGCCTGTTTGGCGCCAGCGAAACCGTCGATCGACGCGAATGGAAAACCTACGTTCAGGCCCTTCAACTCGATCAACGCTTTCCCGGCATCATGGGGTTTGGCTACATCGAACGCATCAGCACCGATCAGCTGAGCGCACACCTGAGCCGGATTCGCACCACAGGCAACCCTGATTACGTCATCCGCCCGGAGGGGCAACGCGACGTTTACAGCGCGACCACGTATCTCGAACCCGACACCGAGGCCAATCATCAAGCGCTCGGATTGGATCTGTACGCCCAGCCTAACTTGCGAGGTGCCATGGACAGGGCCCGTGATACGGGGATGCCCGCACTTTCTCGCTTGGTCAGTTTGGATCACGTGGGAGCCCATGATCTCCTCAAGGAACGTCGGCTGTTCATGTTTCTGCCGATCTACCGCAAGAACGCGCTTCTCCAGACCGCCGCAGAACGCCAGAACGCTTTGGAAGGCTGGATTTACACCAGCATGCACAGCCAAGACTTGCTGCGCGACATTTTGGGGGCCAGCAACGCGGAAATCGACGTCGAAGTCTTTGACGGCACCGACATGCGCCGTGACACGATGCTCTATCACGACCTCGGCGAGGAAGAACCCCACTTGGGTCGTACCGATTACGCCCCCGATTTCAGCCAGACCACCCACCTCGAATTTGGTGGCGAGACGTGGTCCCTTTTCATCCACACCCAACCCGGCTACATCGCTGCCAGCGATACCGGTCAGCCCATCATCGTGGCTTTGGGAGGACTGGCCTTGGATGTGCTGCTATTTCTGATGATCGGCATCATGTCCGATCGCCATCAACAAGCGCATCGCATTGCCAGCGCCATGACCGAGGGGCTGCAACAAAGTGAGACCCGTTTGCGGGCCATCTTGGACAATTTCCCCTTCATGGTGTGGCTCAAGGACGAGGAAGGCCGCTTGCTGGCGGTCAATGAGCCCTACGCTCACGCGTGCGGTCGGCCCGATATCTCCAGCGTTGTCGGTATGAGCGAGACCGATTTGTGG
Source organism: Leptothrix ochracea L12 (assembly GCF_000262525.1). NCBI lineage: Bacteria > Pseudomonadati > Pseudomonadota > Betaproteobacteria > Burkholderiales > Sphaerotilaceae > Leptothrix > Leptothrix ochracea. The sequence goes on along the minus strand of NZ_JH660687.1, from coordinate 5,204 downwards.
CCGCAAGACATCGCCCAAGCGCATGAGGAACAAGCCCAGTTGGCCATGCAAGACCGCTTGGAGCACATCACCATCGGCCGCATCACCCGCGCCGGTCAAGAACGTTGGATGGAGGTGCACTGCGCCCCTTGGTGCGCCAACAACGGCACTGTGCTGGGCACCGTGGGCTACACCTTGGACATTTCGGAGCAAAACAAGCGGAGCAATCCCTGCGCGCCAGCGAGCGGCGTTTCCGTCAGATCTTCGAACAAGCTGCGGTAGGCACGGTCCTGATTGCCCCCGATGCGGGGGAGATTCTTGACGCCAACATCCGTTTTGCCGAGTTCTGCGGCCACAGTCGCTCGCAACTTCTGGGCATGCCCTTGCAGGATCTGCTGGAACTTGGGTCGGACGATTCGGTGGCCGCTTGGATTGGTCGGCTCTGGCAACCCGGCGAGAACAACCACACCCACGAGGTGACGTTGCGCCATCACGATGGCCACACCGTCTGGGCTGTGGTTGGGATGGTGGCCTTGCGCGATGACCATCTACCCTTGCCCTTAATGGTGATGTCGGTCATCGACATCACGACGCATAAGCTGGCCGAGCAAGCCCTGCATGACAGCAAAGAGCTGCTTGATTTGGCGCTGCTGGGCAGCACAGATGGACTATGGCGCTACGAAATCAGCCCAAACACCTTGGCGCTGTCGCCCGCTACAAAGCTTTGCTGGGTTACAGCGAGCATGAGCTGGACGGTCTGGATGCTCAGGCCTTTATCCAGCAAGCCCACCCAGAAGATCGCCCACGCCTGCAAGCTATCTGGGCAGCCTGCCATCAAGGCGAAACCGTCCACCACGAAACCACCCTGCGCTTGCTGCACAAGGATGGGCATGAAATGCCCGTTTGTTGCGCCTGTTTGTCGGACGGGATGCCCAAAATCGCCCGCTGCGCATCGTCGGCACCTGCATCGATCTGAGCGAGCGTCTGCGCCTCTTGTGCAACTGGCCCGCAGCGGCACAGGCCAGCCCGACCGCCCCCCGGCCCATGCTCTGGGTGGTGGAGCCTGACGCCGCTCTGCGTGAAACTTTGGGTCAGATGCTCAACCGTGAAGGCTACGCCGTGCGCTCGTTTGATCAGGGGCTGTCAGCCTTGGCGGCGATGGACCATGACACCGGCCCCAAGCCGCAGCACTTGCTGGTGGCCCAACAGCTCAACGCCGAACTTTCCGGGCTGGAGTTGGCCATCGCCATGCGCAGTCGCCAACCCGATTTGCGGATCGTGCTCACCCTCGAAGCCCAAGCCCCGGCGATCCACACTGAGCTGGCCCACAACCAAGGCGTGCAACAGATTTTGCACAAACCCTTCGACGCCACCACGTGGCTGCACGCACTCACCGATCAAGGAGTTTGAGATGAGCATGGACGTGATCGACTACGACATTCGTGGCTCGGAGATGCAATTCGTCGAGATTGAGCTCGACCCCGGCGAGGCCGCTGTGGGCGAGGCCGGCAGCATGATGTTCATGGATACCGGCATCACCATGGATGCTGTTTTTGGTGATGGCTCGGCCCAGCAAGGCGGCTTTTTTGGCAAGTTGCTTGGTGCAGGCAAACGGCTGCTGACAGGTGAATCACTCTTTACCACCGTCTACACCAATCAAGCCGGGGCCAAACAGCGTGTTGCTTTTGCGGCCCCCTTCCCCGGCAAGATCATGCCGATGGATCTGCGTCAGCTGGGCGGGATGCTGATCTGTCAAAAAGACTCGTTCCTGTGCGCAGCGCGTGGCGTCTCGATCGGCATTGCCTTTCAGCAGAAGATGGGCGTGGGCTTCTTCGGGGGTGAAGGCTTCATCATGCAAAAGCTCGAAGGCGACGGGCTAGCCTTCATCCACGCGGGCGGCACCGTGGTGCGCCGTGAGCTGCAAGCGGAGCAATCGCTGCTGGTCGATACCGGTTGTTTGGTCGCACACACGCCCAGCGTCAACTTTGAGATTCAGTACGTCGGCAAGATCAAAACCGCGCTGTTTGGCGGCGAAGGTCTATTCTTGGCCCGCCTGAGCGGGCCCGGGCAAGTCTGGTTGCAAAGCCTGCCCTTCTCGCGCTTGGCCTCACGCGTGTTTGCCGCTGCACCGCAACGGGGCGGCTCCCGTGAAGAAGGCTCGCTCTTGGGCGGCCTCGCCACCGGCAGTGCGCTCAGTGGTTTGTTCAGCAACGATCAGGACGACTAAAACGTGCGTTGCCCTTAACGCACCACCAACACCGGGGTGGTGCTGTGGGTCAGGACCTTCTGGGTCTCGCTACCCAGCAGCAGCCCCGCCAAGCCACGTCGGCCATGAGAGGCCATCACGATCAGATCGCAGTCGTGGCCGCGGGTGTATTCAAGAATCGCCTCCCAAGGATGCAAAGACTCCACCTTGACCATGGTGCAGGCCACCTTGGCGGCTTGGCAAGCTTGTTCTACCTGCTGTAGGTGTTGCGTTGCAAAGCGTTCTTGCGCGTCGTAGAACTCTTGCGGCGGCATAGGCTGCATTTCAGTGATCGCGCTGTAGGGGAAGGGTTCCTTCACCGCCAGCGTGTGGATCTCAGCACCCTGAGTTCGCGCCAAATCGACAGCGGTGATCAGCGCTTTGGCGGTGATATCGGAGCCATCCGTGGGAAAAAGAATGCGCTTGAACATATGTCTTTCTTTCCTCGAAAAAGAGAAGTGCGCCCAAAGTATCACGGCAACCGCCGTTGACCCTCGACCGTGAAGTGTAGAGATCGGTTGAGATCAGTGTCCGATTGACACGCCGCAAGTTCGGACCGGTCTTGTGGCATCGGCACACCACTCGCTCCACGAGCCCGGATACAAAACAGTATCGCCAAAACCGGCCACCACCATGGCCAGTAAGTTGTGGCAAGCCGTGACCCCCGAGCCACATTGATGCACCACCGGCAACCGTAAATCACCCGTACGCGCCCAGAGAGAATCGAAAGCCGCCTTCAGTTGGCCGGTGGACAAAAACAGCCATCTGGGCCCAAATTGTCCTGAAAAGGCCGATTCAGCGCCCCTGGGATGTGTCCAGCCACCGGATCGAGCGGCTCAATATCACCACGAAACCGTGCTGGCGCACGCGCATCAATCAACGTGTGTTGATGCAAACCAGCTTGCACGGCGTCGGCATCCAAGGTGGGCATGCCCGGTTCGGCCGACAAGACATAGCTGCGGCGGCTCGCATCATCAGGGACGGCGCTTATGCCACGCTCCAGCGCATAACCCAAGGCCTGCCAAGCCGGCAATCCGCCGTCGAGCAAAGCCACGGCGCGGTGCCCCAACCAACGCAGCATCCACCAAGCCCGTGCGGCAAACATGCCGCCTTGACGGTCATAAACCACCACCGGAGTGTCGGCCTGAATCCCCAACGCCCCAACCGTGGCCGCAAAGGCTTCGCGTGTGGGCAGAGGATGGCGACCATTGCGCCCCGTTTTGGCCGCACTGAAATCTCGCTCGAGATGCCCGTAGAAGGCCCCCGGAAGGTGGGCGCTCCGATAAGCCGCCTCACCAGCATGCACATCGGCCAGATCAAAACTGACATCGATCAGCACCACGCGCCCCAACCATGCCGACAAAACGTCAGCGCCGATCAAGGGAGTGGGGAAAACGTCTTGTCGGCTCATGGTTCAAACCTCGCACATCACACGTCGGTACCACGCATGGAAGTGCTGCATGCCATCTTCCATGGGGCTTTGATAGGGTCCGACCTCGTCGTCGCCACGCTGCATCAGCGCCTTGCGGCCCTGATCCATGCGCTCGCCGATTTCATCGTCTTCGATGCACGTTTCCATGTAGGCCGCTTGCTGGGCCGCCATGTACTCGGGCTCGAAGGCGACGATTTCTTCGGGGTAATAAAACTCGACCACATTGAGGGTTTTATCCGGTCCTTGCGGGTACAAGTTGGAAACCACCAACACGTTCGGGTACCACTCGACCATCAAGGTCGGGTAATAGGTCAGCCAGATCGCGCCTGAGCGGGGTGCTTGGCCCCCTTGGTAACTGCGCACCTGCTGCTGCCAGCGCTCGTAAACCTTCGAGCCCGAGCGGCTCAGGGCCTCCCCCTTGGTCGAAGCAATCCCCACGGTCTGGACCGAATAATCTTGCCCCATCTCCCAGCGCAAGTCGTCGCACGTAACGAACTGCCCCAAACCAGGATGGAACGGCACCACGTGGTAGTCCTCAAGGTAGACCTCGATGAAGGTCTTCCAGTTGTAATTGCACTGGTGCATCTCGGCACGGTGGAAGACGTAGCCGCTGAAATCAAGCTCTGCCTGCGGGCCGAGCTTGGCAAGATCACCCGCCACATCGCGGCCGTTGTCCTCGAAGATCAGCCCATGCCACGTCTTGACCGGATACGAGTGCAGATGCAGGCATGGGTCGGTCTCAAAGTGCGGCGCACCGCGCAACTTGCCATCCAAACCGTACGTCCAGCGATGCAGTGGGCAAACCACTTGGCTACCCGTTTGCCCACGCCCACGCAACATCACCGCTTGGCGATGGCGACAAACGTTGGACATCAGGCGAATGCCGTCGGCGGTTCGCACCAAAACACGCCCGTCGCCTTCTTGCGACAGCACGTGGTAGTCCCCCACTTCCGGAATCATCAATTCGTGCCCCAGATAGCGGGGACCGGACTGAAAGATGCGACGCATCTCCATCTCGTAGCGGGCCGTGTCGAAGTAGCTGGACACGGGCAATTGGGTGCGACTCGGCTGGAGCGAGATGCTCAGGTCGGACATGATCCCCAGAAATCTCCAAAGAACGGCATGAGAAAAAAGGGCAAACGCCCAAGATGGGACCGGGATTGTAGCGATCTGGGCGAGACCATCTTGTTTCAAGTCAAAGGCAGCTAATTCGTGCACCCTGAGGCGGCACCACTACAATGGCCCGTTTTGTTTTCCTCGTCATGCCCAAGAGCGCCCCGCCCAAATCCTTGCCACCAATCAGTTACGACGCCGCACTGGCCGAACTCGAGCAATTGGTCCAGGGCCTCGAAAACAGCCAACTCCCTCTTGAGAGCATGCTGAAAAGCTATCAGCGCGGCGCCGAATTACTCGTTGCCTGCCGCGATCAGCTTGCAGCCGTGACTCAACAAGTCAAGGTCGTGGAAAACGGCCAACTCAAACCTTGGATCGACGCCCAAGTCGCGCTACGCGCCCACCGACTCGGCCTTGCAGGCACCCACGTGCGGG
>NZ_JH660686.1:0-10375 GCF_000262525.1 Leptothrix ochracea L12 | reverse complement strand
GCCCCTGGAGCCGCTGCGGCAGCGGTGCCAGCAAGCACGGCACCGGCTGCGCTTGAACTGGTGGCCACTGACATGCTCTTGGCGGATCGGCACGAGTTGGCGCGCACCGTGGCGGTTTCTGGCAGCCTGCGCGCTGTCCGCTCTGCTGTGGTCAAAGCTCGCTCGGCGGGCGAGTTGCTGACCTTGGGACCGCGTGAAGGCGATAGCGTGAGCGCCGGTCAAATCGTGGGTCGGCTTGATTCGGCTGAACTGGATTTGCGTCTGCGCCAAGCTGAACAAACGGCGTTGGCTTCCCGTGCGCAGGCCGATATTGCGCGGCGGCAGCTGGAAAATAACCGGGCGATGGTGGCGCAAGGGTTCATCTCGTCCACCGCTTTGGATACGTCCCTCGCCAACGATCAGGCGGCTCAAGCCAACTTGCAGGCCGCCCAAACCAACGTCGATTTAGCCCGCAAAGCCCAAAGCGACGCCGTGTTGCGCGCCCCCATCGGCGGTCAGGTGTCGCAGCGTTTGGCTCAACCGGGAGAGCGGGTGGCCACCGATGCCAAGTTGCTCGAAATCGTCGATTTGTCGAGCCTTGAACTTGAGGCTGCGCTCAGTCCAGAAGACGCCGGCTCGGTCAAGGTCAACACCACGGCGCAGTTGCAAGTCGAGGGTTTGAGTACGCCCGTGACGGCCAAGGTGGTGCGCATCAATCCAGCCACCCAAGTTGGAACCCGCTCCGTGTTGGTTTACTTGTCCTTGCCGCATACCGTGGGTTTGCGTGCTGGGCTGTTTGCCAAAGGCACGATTGAACTTTCACGCGCTCAAGCCTTGACCGTGCCGCGTTCGGCGGTGCGATTGGATGATCCCAAGCCGTATGTGATCGTCCTTGATCAAAGCACTGCAGGCAGCACCCGGCTGATGCATCGCGATGTGACGATCGGTGCGCGTGGTTTGGTCGGCAGTGAAGATTCGGTGGAGATTCTGTCGGGCTTGAAAGCCGGTGAATCGGTTCTGAATGGCACTTTGGGTACAGTGCGCGATGCCACTCCGGCACGCATCATGGGCGCTACGGCAGCGTCCTCTGCCGCTGTTTCGTCGAACTGAACAGGGGCCTTCGATGTGGTTCACGCGTATTTCCATCGGTAATCCGGTGATGGCCACCATGGTCATGCTGGCCTTGGTGGTGCTGGGTTTGTTTTCGCTCCAGCGGCTCAAGGTTGATCAATTCCCGGACGTGGATTTTCCCACGGTGGTGGTGGCGGTTGATTACCCCGGCGCATCCGCCGAGGTGGTTGAAACCGAAGTGACCCGCAAGGTCGAGGAAGCCGTCAATTCGATCGCTGGCATCAACCAGCTCAACTCACGCAGCTACGCGGGCACCTCGGTGGTGATCATTCAGTTCAATCTGTCGATGGAAAGCCGCCGCGCCGCTGACGATGTGCGCGAGAAACTCGCCATCCTCAAGCCGCTGTTGCGCGAAGAGGTCAAAGAGCCCAAGGTGATGCGCTTCGATCCGGCCAGCCGACCGATTTGGACCTTGGCCATCAGCTCGCCCGATCAAAGCCACAACACCATGCAGCTCTCGAATTGGGCCGATCAGACCCTGCGGGAGCGCTTGGAAAACGTGCGTGGCGTGGGCTCAGTGGCCCTTGTGGGTGCGATCAAGCGGGAGGTGAATCTCTATCTGCGGCCCGATGCGATGGAAGCTGCCGGTGTCAGCGTGGAGCAAATCGCTGCCGCTGTCCGTACTGAAAACCAAGATCTGCCCGCGGGTGCGTTGCGCGCCAAGGAACGTGAACGCGTGGTGCAAATCAAGGGGCGCATTGAGCGTCCCGAAGATTTCGCCAAAATCGTCATAGCGCGCAAGGGTCAGACCTTGGTGCGGCTGGGCGATGTGGCCCGCATCGTCGATGGCCCGGCCGAAGTTGAGTCTCTGGCGCTCTACAACGGTCAGCGTTCGCTGGTGATGGACGCGCTCAAGTCTCAGGGCGAAAACACCATCGAGGTGGTGGATGGCCTGAACAACGCGGTGGCTGAGCTCAAAAAGACGGGTGAGATCCCGGCGGGTATCAGCGTGGATGTCGTGCGGGATAACTCGCGCCCGATCCGTGTCTCGGTCAACAACGTGCGCCGCACCTTGATCGAAGGCGCGCTGCTGACCATCGGCATCGTCTTCTTGTTCCTCAACTCGTGGCGCTCGACCGTCATCACCGGCCTGACCTTGCCGATTGCTTTGATTGGCACGTTCTTGTTCATGTACTGGTTTGGTTTCTCGATCAACATGATCACGCTCATGGCCTTGAGCTTGTGCGTGGGCTTGTTGATCGACGACGCCATCGTGGTGCGCGAGAACATCGTGCGCCATGTGCAGATGGGCAAAGATGCGCATCGCGCCGCGCTCGACGGTACGGCCGAAATCGGTTTGGCCGTGCTCGCGACCACCCTTTCCATCGTGGCGGTGTTTTTGCCCATCGGTTTCATGGGCGGCATCATCGGCAAGTTCTTCCACGAATTTGGCGTGACCATCGTGGCGGCGGTATCGATCTCGATGTTTGTCAGCTTCACCTTGGACCCCATGCTGAGTTCAATTTGGCACGACCCAAGCATCCATGCCGACGGTGCCGAGTTCAAACCGGCAAGCTGGTATGACCGCACCATCGGCCGCGTTACCCATGCCGTCGATCAGCTCTCGCACGCCACCGGCCGGTTTTATCAACGCGCTCTTGGTTGGTCGCTGAACCACAAGCTGGCCACGCTCGGTATCGCTTCAGCGACCTTGATCGGCAGTTTTGTCTTGATCCCGGTGCTGGGCAGCGAATTTGTGCCCAAGGCTGACTTTTCGGAAACCTACGTCAGCTTCAACACCCCGGTGGGTTCTTCCATTGAAGTGACCGAAGCCCGAGCCAAGCAAGTCGAAGCCATCATCCGGGAAATGCCCGAGGTGCGCTACACCCTCAGCACCATCAACACCGGCCAGGCGCAGGGCAAGATCTACGCCCAGATCTACATCCGCTTGGTGGATCGTAAGGACCGCAAGCTCAACCAAGATCAGCTCACCGGCCCCTTGCGCGAGCGTTTGTCGCACATTCCCGGCATCACCGTGACACACGTCGGTGCGATGGATTCGATGGGCGGGCAAAAGCCGATCATCTTGTCGATTCAAGGTAGCGACTTGGCTGATCTGAAGCGCCAGTCCGAAGCTTTGAGTGCCAAGTTGCGCCTCATCCCGGGTCTGGTCGATCTCGATACCAGCGCCAAACCCAATCAACCCACCCTTGCCATCGATGTGAAGCGTGACGCGGCGGCGGATCTGGGCTTGTCGGTAGGCAGTATCACCAACACATTGGGGGCCATGATTGCCGGCAAAACCATCGGCAATTGGCGCGCCAGTGACGATCTGAACGTCGATGTGAAGGTGCTCTTGGCCCCTGAATCGCGCGACGATGCAGCAGATCTGCGCCGCTTGGGCCTGGTAGCGGGCCAAAACGCCGATGGCAGCGCCCGCATCGTGCGGCTCGACCAAGTGGCCGAGTTGCGTGAAGATGGCACCCCGCCGCAAATCAATCGTCGCGACATGACGCGCGAAGTCGAAATCAACGCCAACGTCTATGGTCGTTCGATGGGTGAAGTCTCGGCCGATATCCGCAAAGTGCTGGAGCAGCATGGCTTCCCGCCCGGGGTGCGCTGGCGCTTTGGCGGCTCCACCAAGGACATGGCGGAGAGCTTTGGCTACGCCATCTCCTCGCTGGTCATGGCCATCATCTTCATTTACATGATCTTGGCTTCACAGTTCCGCAGCTTCTTGCAGCCCATTGCCCTGATGAGCGCCCTGCCCCTGACTTTGATCGGTGTGGTTCTGGCGCTGCTGATGTTCCGCTCAACGCTCAATATGTTTTCGATCATTGGCATCGTCATGCTGATGGGGTTGGTGACCAAAACGCCATCCTTTTGCTCGACTTCGCCATTCGGGCACGCAAGGGTGAGGTGCACTTGGAAGACGATCACAGCGTCACACCGGGTGAGCCTTTGTCGCGCGAGCAAGCCCTGCTACTGGCGGCCAAGGTGCGGTTGCGCCCGATCTTGATGACCACACTGGCGATGGTGTTTGGCATGGTGCCGCTGGCTTTTGCGCTCACCGAAGGTTCTGAGCAGCGTGCGCCGATGGGCCAAGCGGTGATCGGCGGGGTGATCACGTCCTCCGTACTTACCCTCGTGGTGGTGCCAGTGATCTATTGCTATCTCGACGATCTGGTGATGTGGGTGCGTCGGCGACGTCAGGCGCATCACTAAAATGGTGTCTTCCTTCCACCAATCTGACTCGAATCCGCCATGAATGTCGAACAAGCCCGCTTCAACATGATCGAACAGCAAATTCGCCCCTGGAACGTGCTGGAGCCTTCGGTGCTGTCCTTGCTGTCGGCCATCAAGCGTGAAGACTTTGTCCCCAGTGCTTGCAAAGAACTGGCTTTCATGGATGTCGAGATCCCCTTGCCGGGCGACAGCACCATGCTGGCCCCCCGTGTTGAAGCGCGTCTTTTGCAAGAGCTGGCACCGAAGCGGCACGAGCAAGTGCTGGAAATCGGCACAGGCTCTGGATTCATGGCCGCCTTGCTGGGCCATCGTGCGCAAAAGGTGGTGAGCATCGAAATCCGTCCCGAATTGGCGTCGATTGCTCGCGATAACTTGTATCGCGCCGGACTGTCGAATGTTGAAGTGCGTACCGGTGATGGCTTGAACGATTCAGCTCAGGCTGAAGCACCTTGGGACGCGGTGGTTTTGTCCGGTTCGGTGCCCGAAGTGTCGCCTGCCCTGTTGGCTCAGCTCAAGGTGGGTGGCCGTTTGGTGGCGGTGGTGGGCTCGGAGCCGGTCATGCAAGCTGTTCGGATCACGCGCGTCAATCAAGCTGAGTGGCGCACTGAGGCGTTGTTTGACACCGTGATCGCCCCGCTGGAAGGCGCCCTGACCCCATCAAGCTTCAAGTTCTAAGCCCAAGATATCTTGGGCCGGCATGCACGGAAGATGGATTTGATGGGTTGTGTAAAAATACCCCACTAGGTATAAGATGAGCAAAAAGGAAGTTCCCATGCATTTCAGTTCCATCGACAAAGCCGGTCCAAGACCCTTGCATCTTTTGGCAGCAAGTTTGGTTTTGGCGTTCTCTGCCCAAGCTGGGGCCCAAAGTCTCAAAGAGCTGTATGACGTGGCTCGTACTTACGACGCCAGCTACTTGGGGGCGCAGGCGCAGGCCGACTCGGTGTCGTACAAAGTGGCTCAGAGTGATTCACTGTCACGGCCCAGCGTCGGCTTGAGTGCTGGTGTTTCGCGCACCCAAAGCGATACCCCCTCTCGCGGGGTCACCAGCTTGAATACGCAATCGGTGGGGATCAACGCTTCGCAGCCCCTGTTCAACCGGGGCAATTCCCTCACTTCTGACAAAGCCTACAAGCTGCTTGATATCGCCAAGGCCGATCTAGAAAGCGCGGAGCAGGACTTGATGGTGCGTTTGTCGCAGGCTTATTTCGATGTGTTGACCGCCCAAGATGTGCTCACCACCGCTCAGGCCAGCCAAAAAGGCATTTCGGAGCAACTGGCTTCGGCCAAACGTAATTTTGAGGTCGGTAGTGCCACGATCACCGACACCCGTGAAGCCCAAGCACGTTTCGATCTAGCCGCTGCTCAGGTTCTTGCCGCAGACAATGACCTGCATATCAAGAAGCTGGCACTCGATCAACTGGTGGGCAAAAAGAATATTCAACCCAAGCCCTTAGCGCAGCCAGTCGTCTTGCCCGCATTGGCAGGGGACACCGTTGAGCCTTGGGTAGCGCGGGTGGAAGAATCGGCCACGGTACGCAAAGCTCGGTCTGGCTACGAAGTGGCTCAGTTTGAAACCCGTCGTACAGAAGCTGGACACCTCCCAACACTCAGTTTGGATGCCGCTGCTTCTTCAGCGCACAACACCAGCAGCAACGGCGGATCGTTGTTGGCCGGTGGTGATGGCACCAGCACCAGTGCCAAGATTGGCTTGACGCTGAACGTGCCGCTGTATGCCGGCAATGCCATCACCAATCAGGCTCGCGAAGCGGTCGGTTTGGAAGAGAAAGCCCGCAACGATTTGGAGGTTGCGCGCCGCACCATCACCCAAGGCATCAGTCAAGCTTACTTTGGCGTGCAGTCCGGCTTGGCCCAAGTCAAGGCGCTGGAAGCCGCTGAATCCTCCAGTAAATTGGCCTTGGAAGCCACCCAGCTCGGTTACAAAGTAGGTGTGCGCGTCAATCTGGATGTGCTCAACGCTCAAACCCAGCTCTACAGCACCCAGCGTGACTTGAGCAAGGCGCGCAACGATGTTTTGGTGGCCAATCTGAAGTTGCGCCAAGTGGCTGGCTCTCTCACGCCTGCCGACTTGAACCAAGTCAGTGCCTTGATTGCCCCTTAAGCCGGGCGGAGATCGGTAAACCCTAGGCGACTCAGATCGGTCATACGCATGGGATACAACTGACCGATCAGATGATCGCATTCGTGTTGCACCACCCGGGCGTGAAAGTCGCTGACCTCGCGTTCCAGCGGCTGGCCTTGCGGGCCAAGCCGCTGTAGCGAATGTGGCTCCAGCGCGGCACCTCGCCGCGCAGACCGGGCACCGACAAGCACCCCTCCCAGCCCAGCGCTTGCCCATCCTCAGTCATCGGCATGATCACCGGGTTGATCAGGACGGTGCGTGGCACCGCAGGCGCATCGGGATAGCGCTCGCTTTGCTCAAAGCCAAAGATCACGACCGCTAGATCCACACCGATCTGCGGTGCTGCCAAGCCCACGCCCCCAGCCGCATGCATGGTTTCTTCCATGTCTTGAAGTAGCGCATGCAATTCTGGGGTGTCGAAGTCAGTGACTTTTTGAGCGATACGCAGCAAGCGAGGGTCACCCATTTTCAGGATCGGTCGAATGGCCATGGCAGTCATCTTTCTTGGGACATAAAAAACGGCTAACGATGTTGCCATGGTCAGCCGTTGGAACCGGTGACTCTTGAAATTTTGCGCACTGCCACGCAAAACGGAGTCCCCCGGAGAGGAGTTCTTTCAGTCGATGTGAATGCCACCCAAGGGCATCAGACCGGCAACGACAGGCTTGGTATGCACCAAGCGGTCAAAATCTTTCATGTCAAGAAGACCATCCATGTAGTCCACCGGCTCGTCCAGCGGACGGCACACTCGGCGCTGCAGCCGTTGCAGGCGTTCTGAGCGTTCGACCGCTTGCAGCACAGATTGCGGGTCGATCATCATCGCAAACGGGTTGACTGCTTGAACTTCCATGGTGTGCTCCTTGAACTGAATGGGGTCAGGTTTCTTGATCCGATGGGTTGACTGTAGACACCATCCGACCAAAGAGCGAGCCCACAAGAGGTAAAAACTGTGCAGGAATCCGCTGGACGTAACCGGATCGCGACCGGAATTTTCAAAGTCGGCAAGAAGTCGCACTTCGCTCAACCCTTGCTTGCAAGTCCCCCTTACACCTCTTCGTGATGCATTTCACACCCATGCCTTGTCGAGCCTCAAACACCGTGCTTGATGTTCCCGATTCACCACGCTCCAGCACCGAGTTGTATGGCTATTACCACACTGGTTACACGGATAAGCGCTCAAGCCACGAAGTGATACGCGCCATCAACGCCGCCCATGTGCAGCTTCGTGCCCTACTGCCTGGTTTGCAAACGCGCTTGCTACAACGGGCACCGGGTGATGTGCTGTCCAAAATCACTTGGATGGAAATCTTCAGCCATCCGCAGGGTTTGAGCGAAGCCATGATCGCGCTGATCTTGGGCACCATGGCTGAACTGCCGGCGCAGCGTTTGGGGCCAAGGGTGACCGAGCGATTCGTGACTGTGGTGTGAGTTTGGATTCAAGTGCGCAGCGCTTGCTGCAAGGCCGCAGCCAAGCGGTCCAAGGCTGGGATAGCTTCTTCGATCACCCGTCCCATCTTGATGAAATCGTGCGTTACGCCTTTGACCAGATCGAGTTCCACCGCCACTGCGGCCATGCGTAGCCGGTCGGCGTAAGCCAAACCTTCATCGACCAGCGGATCGCATTCGGCCAGCACCATATAAGCAGGGGCAACACCCTCCAGATCCTCGGCGTGCAGCGGGGCGTAGCGCCAGTCTCCGCGTTGCTCGGGATCGATGTAGTGGTTAAAGAACCAGTCGAGCAACGCCCGGTCGATCAAAAACCTTCGCCAAAGCGTTGGTGTGAGGCGCTGTCCAAGTCCGCCGCCGTGCCGGGGGTGATGAGCAGCTGCATCGCCAAGGGCAGATCAGCGTCGCGCGCCATCAAAGCAGCCACCGCCGCCAAGGTCGCGCCGGCGCTGTCGCCTCCGATGGCTACCCGCGTGCTGTCCAAGCCTAAAAAAGTCGCCCCGCCGTTGATCAGCCATTGCAGCGCCGCCCACACATCTTCGACGGCTGCCGGGAAGCGATGCTCCGGCGCGAGGCGGTAATCCAAGGCCAGCACCGCAACCCCGCTGCGCAAGGCGATTTGCCGACACAAACTGTCGTGGGTTTCGAGCCCGCCAAGCACAAATCCACCGCCGTGCAGATAAAGCAGCACCGGCAACGGCTTGCTGATCTCAGCCGGACGGCTGGCGTAGAGGCGCGCCGCACAGCGGTGGTGGGTCCGAATCTCCAGCGTTTCGACCCGCGCCAGCGGTACCCGTGGCAGATCCAACACTTCCGCCATCGCACCGTAACGCGAGCGGGCCTCCACGGGCGTCAACGTGTGGATGGCCGGCTGGCGACTGCGGGCCACGCTGGCCAGCAAAGTGCGCATCCGAGGGGTCAGGCGGTGGTGACTCATGGGGGGCATCCTAAGGGATCAACCCCCTGCCATCGCGCTACATTCGTGGTTCTGGATAACGTCAAACCGAACAGGGGGTTCTTTATGGTGGAGCGCATGAGCGACCCAAGAAACTTTCTAGCGTGGGTACGACTCGGACTTCTTGGCGTGTGCTTGTTGTGGCTGCACACCGTGGCCCAGGCAGGCGGTCTGATTGGCTTGCTGGGCAAAGGCGTACAAACCTCGACATCGGCAGCGGCCCGAGCTGGTTTCCGGCAGATAACCCGCCAAGAGGCCATCGCTTTGAGTGCGAGTGTCGGGGCCGCAGGTGTGATGTTCGTGGAAGCCGATGGCAACAAAGTGATGCTGAGCATGTTGCACGGCAGCTCAGAAACCTTGATGGCTGCCTCTGATGATGTGGCTCGGTTGGGTCCGTTGGCCACTAAAACATCGACGCCCTACACCATCAGCCAAGAACATGCTCTTGCCTTGGGCGACAAAATAGCTCATTTGGCTCAATCGGGTCCCGTTTATATCCTTGATAAAGCTGCCGGACCGATGCGTTTGATCGTTCGAACGGAAGGCGCTCAAAAGGTTTATTACCGCGAGTTACACCCCGGCATTGTCACGCCTTTAGCGGGTGTCATCACTGATGATATTCTCAAGGCGCTTGATACGCCAGTGATCTCTGAAAATATACGTGTGGTGTCGATGTATCCATCGACGGACACGGTATTGCAGCGCGCGATTGCTCAAGCAGCGGGCCAAAATCTCGATATCGCAACAAATTTAGAAAAATCCATGCTTGAGGGGCATGGTCTGGATATCTTCAAAGATAAAACGCTGGTCGTGGTGGGTCCGGTCGATTTGCAGGCGCTAGACGCCATGGCGGCAGACATGGGGATTGCTGTTTTTCATGTCGGATTGATCACTGATTTTGGCGTTTCACGCAACATCAGCATGGCATTGAAGGCCAAAACTCGTGGAGAAATGCTCGCCGCGTTGAGCCAGGACACCGACTTGGTGATTTCAGCCGAATCGATGGAGCTATTTTCAAAATCCAGACATATTGACGCCGATGCCATCACCTATAAAGATTTCATCGCTCATCCAACGCCATTGATCCACGCCTTCATGCCTAAAACTCCGGCCACCTGGAGTGATATCTTTGAGAATATCAAAATCATGTACATTTTTGGCGGAGCCGGATTCATTCTGACATGGATGACCCATCGACGAGCCATTCATGAAGTCATTGCATACAAACCGATTCCGATGGACGCTGGATGGAAGTCAATGTCCATGCTCAGATGAGTTTTGAGAGAAGTTTTGTTTCTTACGCTGTCGCCGATATTTATGTTAATCGTATATGTTGCTATTTTGATTGGCGCATGGGGTAAGAATGGAATGATTTTGGAGTCTTTATGGATCATCGTTTATTTGATTGGCTTTCTTGCCTTGTGGATCCTTGGTTTTTAATAAAGATATAAAAACGTTTTTGACAGATCAATAACAAGAGCATCCCAAACAGGCAAAAAGTATTACACCTATTACTAATGACCAAACTTGTTTAA
>NZ_JH660685.1:0-4291 GCF_000262525.1 Leptothrix ochracea L12 | reverse complement strand
GCCAGCATCGCCTCCGGCGTGCTGCCGACCACCACCCAGTCTTGATCCCCAGCGGCTAAGCCGAGCAAGCGGTCGCGCACAACCGGGTGATGGGGGCGGAGCCCAGCCAAATCTTTGGCCAACTCAAGGCCAACGGCCAAGTCTTTCTGATCAATCCCAACGGCGTGCTTTTCGCACCGGGAGCGCAAGTCAATGTCCATGGTCTCTTGGCGACCACCATGGACACCCCGGATGCTGACTTCATGGCCGGTACACCGCACTTCACGGGCAAAGCTGGGTCAGTGCGCAACGACGGCTCCATCCACGCCGATGCGGGCGGCTTCGTCAGCTTGCTGGGCGGACTGGTGACCAACACCGGTGACATCGCCGTGGTCAACACCCAAGGTGTCGTGCCTGCTCAAGGCTTGGTGATGCGCGACGGCGGTATCGAACTGGTGGGCGATGTGGTGCATCAAGCCGGCACGCTGGATGCGTCGGGCCTGAACGGCGGGCTGGTGAGCTTGAGTGGGCGCAGCGTCTTGCAAGACGGCCTCATTCAAGCCAACGGCAGCCTCGGCACCGGGGGTCAAGTACACATCAGTGCCAGCAGTACCCTGCTGCAAACCCAAGCGGCGCAGATCAGCGCCGATGGCGCCACCACCGGCGGACAGATCAGTTTGAGCAGCGAGCAAACGGCCTACCTCTCGGGTACCAGCCACGCCAACGGCGGCCAAAACGGTGGGCAGATTGACATCCAAACCACCGGACTACTGAGCGTGGCCGGAGCGCATTTGAGCGCCATGGGTGAAGCCGGGCGAATTGTGCTGATGTCGCAAGCCGATACCCGCTTTGCGGCCACCGCCACCACAGGTCCCAAGGGTTTCATCGAGATCTCGGGCAAGGGCACGCTCTACATGGGCGGCTCGACCGATCCGGGCTTGGGCGGCCAGACCTTGCTCGACCCCACCAACATCGTCATTGGACCCGCCAGCACCACCCTGAGCTACATCGATCTGGCCAATCCCAATCCCGCTGCGGCCGATCAGCATGGTTCAGGGGGCACCGTTGAAGTCGGCGGCGGCAACATCGTCGTGGCCTCACCCAATGACAATTTTGGGGGTATCGGCAGTACCGGCGCGGTCTACCTCTACAACGGCACCACCGGCGCCTTGATCTCAACGCTGTTTGGCACCGTTGCCGGTGATCTGGTCGGCTCTGGGGGCGTCACCAAACTCAGCAACGGCAATTACGCCGTCAGCAGCCCCACATGGGCCGGCAATCTCGGTGCCGTCACCTGGATGAATGGCCTGATCGCGAGCTCCGGTACCGTCAGTGCCGCTAACTCGCTCGTCGGCACCACACCCGGCGATCAGGTGGGCTTTGGGGGTGTCACCGCCCTGACCAACGGCAACTACGTGGTCAACAGCCCACTGTGGAGTGCGAATACTGGAGCCATCACGTGGATGGATGGCCTTGGCAACACCAATCCCGGCACCGTGAGTCCCTTGAGTTCCCTTGTGGGGGCACAACCCGGCGACAAGATCGGTTCAGGCATGGATGGACTGGGACGAGGCGGGATCACCGCCCTGACCAACGGCAACTACGTTGTCAACAGCCCCCTCTGGGGTGGCACCCTTGGCGCAGTGACATGGATGTCAGGCACCGCCTCCAGCGTTGGTACCGTCAGTGCCGCCAATTCGCTGATCGGCAATGTCGCCGGTGACTTGCTGGGCATTGGGGGCATCGCCGCCTTGACGAACGGCAACTACGCCATCAGCAGTCCGATGTGGTCCAACGGTGCGATCACCAACACCGGGGCGGTGAGCTTGGGCGACGGCACGCTCGGCAGCGTCGGCACGGTAGGCAGCACCCCGTCGCTCATGGGCACCTTGGCCAACGACAACTTGGGGTGGGATGGACTCATCCCCTTGAGCACCGGGGGATTTGTCATCCTCAGCTCGAACTACGCCGGCGGCTTCGGCGCAGCGTGGGTCGTGACTGCGACCACCGGCTTGATGCCCGACTACACCCCAGCGCAACTCGCCGCCATGGCCCCGCTGGGCAGTACGTTGACCTTGGCGGCCACCAACGCCATCACGGTCAACGCTCCGGTGGTGGTGGATGGTGCGCTCACGCTCAACGCGGGCAACACCCTGACACTCAATGCACCGATAACCTCCAACGCCGCCAGCGCCAGTGCGCTGGTGATGGTGGCCGGTCAAAGCTTCGTCAACAACGCAGGCGCCAACGCCCTGTCTACCCCCAATGGCAACTGGCAAGTCTGGTCGGCCAACCCAGCCGCCGATACGCGCGGTGGGCTGGTCTACGGCTTCAAGCAGTACAACGCCACCTACGGCGTCACCACCCCGGCACAAGCCACGGGCAACGGCTTGTTCTACAGCTTGGCCCCACTGCTGAGCCCCAGCTTGAGCGGCGCAGCCCTCAAGACCTACGACGGCAACGCCACCGCCCCGATCACCAATTTGCTCTTGACCGCCACAGGCGCGGTGGATGGCGACGTGGTCGCGCTGAGTGCCTTGAGCGCCAACTACGCAACGCCCGCCCCGAACGTCGCCACCGGTCTCCAAGTCACGGCAAGCGGCATCAGTGCCACCGCCAGCAACGGCTTGGCCCCGGTCTACGGCTATCAAATGGCCTCGACCACCGCCACCGCGCTCGGCATCGGCCAAATCACGCCGATGTCCCTGACCGTCAGCGGCACCACCGCCGCCAACAAAGTCTATGACGCCACCACCACGGCAACCCTCACGGGCGGCACGTTGCTGGGCACCGTCGCCGGCACCGGGGTGATCCCAGGCGACACCTTGGTCTTGCAACAAAGCGGCAGCTTCCTTGATAAGAACGTCGGCACCAACAAGCCGGTCAACGTCATCAACACCTTGGGCGGCGCTTCAGCAGGCAACTATGTGCTGAACACGCTCACGCAAGCCACCATCGCATCCATCACCCCGGCCACGCTGAACGTCAACGGCACTGTCGTCGCCCCCAAGGTCTACGACGCCAGCCTCACGGCAGCCATCGGCACGCCCGGTACCCTCGCCACCGTTCTTGGCACCGATCAGGTCTTGCTTGGCCAGACCGCCTTGTTCACCAACAAGAACGTCAACACCGCCCAAGTCGCCACGGTGACCA
This sequence comes from Leptothrix ochracea L12, assembly GCF_000262525.1. Classification (NCBI taxonomy): domain Bacteria; kingdom Pseudomonadati; phylum Pseudomonadota; class Betaproteobacteria; order Burkholderiales; family Sphaerotilaceae; genus Leptothrix; species Leptothrix ochracea. The sequence continues at coordinate 1,159 of NZ_JH660685.1, read as the reverse complement.
ACACCTTGAGCGGCTTGGATGCGGGCAACTACATCCTTGCCAATCGAAGCGTCAACACCACGGCGGCGATCACACCCGCCATGCTGAACGTCAACGGCACCGCCATCGCCAGCAAGGTCTACGACGCCGGCGTGCAGGCACCAATCAGCACCCCCGGAACGCTTTCGACCGTTTTGGGTAACGACTTTGTGTTTCTTGGTCAATCCGCCCAGTTCACGACCAAGAACGTCGGCAGCGCCAAACCCGTGACGGTCACCAACACCTTGTCAGGCCCGGATGCCGGTAACTACCTCCTCAACACACCCAGTTTTGCCAGCACGAGCAACATCACTCCCGCTGTTCTGACCCTGAACGGTACGGCCGTGGCCAACAAAATTTATGACGCTACCTTGGCTGCAACCATCGGCACGCCCGGTGTCTTGGGTGGGGTTTTAGCCAATGACGGGGTCAGCGTGACTCAATTTGCCGCCTTCGGTGACAAGAACGTCGGTCAAAACAAACCTGTCATGGTCAACAGCACGCTGGCCGGCCCCGATGCGAGCAATTACGTGCTGAGCACACCCAGCCTCAGCGCCACCGCCACCATCACTCCGGCCACGCTCAACGTCAACGGCACCGTCGTTGCCCCCACCAAGGTCTACGACGCCACCTTGCAAGCCAGTTTGATCACGCCGGGTGCACTCGCGCCCGTGTTTGCCAACGATCAAGTCAGCCTGAACCAGGCAGCCCTCTTCATCGACAAGAATGTGGGCCCGAGTAAAGCGGTCACTGTCACCAACACCCTCACAGGTGCCGATGCGGGTAACTACGTGCTGGCGACACCGACCCTCAGCACCAGCGCCACCATCACCCCGGCCACCCTGAATGTGAACGGCCTTCAAGTCAGTCCGAAGGTGTTTGACGGCACGTTGACCGCCGTGGTGAGTAGCACCTTGGGCAATGTACTGCCCAACGACCAAGTGACCTTGAATCAAATGGCAACCTTTGCTGATCCCACGATCGGGAACGCTAAACCGGTCAGTATCGTCAACAGCCTGACGGGCCCGGATGCCGGCAATTACGTGCTCAGCACGGGCACACAGGTCGGGTTCGGCAACATCGTGCCCCCCCCAACATCGTCCTGCCCACCCCGTTGCCACCGCTACCCACCGACAGCGTG
>NZ_JH660684.1:0-13147 GCF_000262525.1 Leptothrix ochracea L12 | reverse complement strand
GTGGCCGTCCACCGCCGGGATCACGTTCCAGCCGTAGGCGCGGAAACGCGCCGGGGTGTCATCGGCGAACCAGCCTTCGACCGGACCGTCGATGGAGATGCCGTTGTCGTCGTACAGGGCGATGAGCTTGTTCAAGCCCCACACGCCAGCCAGCGAAGCGACTTCGTGGCTGATGCCTTCCATCATGCAACCGTCACCCAAGAAGGTGTAGGTGTAGTGGTCCACGATGTCATGGCCGGGGCGATTGAATTCGCGCGCCAGCAGCTCTTCGGCCAAGGCAAAGCCCACGGCGTTGGAGATGCCTTGACCCAGCGGGCCGGTGGTGGTTTCCACGCCCGGGGTCAAACCCACTTCCGGGTGACCGGCGGTGCGGCTGCCCATTTGGCGGAAGTTCTTCAAGTCGTCGATCGCCAGGTCGTAGCCCGTCAGATGCAACAACGAGTAGATCAGCATCGAGCCGTGACCGTTCGACAACACGAAGCGGTCGCGGTCCGCCCAGTGCGGATTGCTCGGGTCGTGCTTGAGGTGCTGCGACCACAGAGCCACAGCCATGTCGGCCATGCCCATCGGGGCGCCCGGGTGACCGGAATTGGCCTTTTGGACGGCGTCCATGGCCAGCGCACGGATGGCATTGGCCATCAGCTTGGAATTCTTCATCAAAAATACTCCTGCAAATTCAGACAACTCGAACTCGGAAATCAATCGATCAGCAACCGCCAACGGCGCCTCAGGATCTCAAGACGTCAAGATATCAGGACATCTGAGCACGACGGATATCCATCATGCGTTGGATCATGGGCGTCAGGATCAGTTGCATCGCGATGTCCATCTTGCCGCCCGGCACCACGATGGTGTTGGCGCGGCTCATGAACGAGTCGTGAATCATCGACAGCAGGTACGGGAAGTCAATCCCCTTGGGGTTCTTGAAGCGAATCACCGTCATGCTTTCGCCAGCGGTGGGGATATCACGGGCGATGAAGGGATTCGACGTATCGACCACCGGCACGCGCTGGAAATTGATGTCGGTTTCGCCGAACTGCGGGCAGATGTAGTGCACGTAGTCGTGCATGCGGCGCAGGATGGTGTCCGACACAGCTTCAGTCGAGTAGCCACGCTCCTTGGTGTCGCGGTGCAGCTTTTGGATCCATTCCAAGTTGATGATCGGCACCACGCCAATCTTCAAGTCGGCGTGACGCACCAAATCGACGTCACCGGTCTTGACGCAGCCATGCAGGCCTTCATAGAACAGCAGATCGGTATCCGGCTTGGTATCGACCCACGGCGTGAAGGTGCCGGGTTCTTGGTTGTAGGGCTTGGCTTCTTGATCGTTGTGCAGATAGAAGCGGGTCTTGCAGCGGCCGGTCGAACCGTAGGAGCGGAACTGCTCTTCCAAGATAGCCCATTCGTTGCTTTCCGGACCGAAGTGGCTCAGCGACTTGCCGGTCTTTTCGGCTTCAGCCACCTGGACCTTCATGTCCTTGCGTCCATAGCGATGGAACGCATCCCCTTCGATGACCGCCGGGGTCACGCCATCACGACGGAAGATGTTGTCGAAGACGCGCTTGACCGTGGATGTACCAGCGCCACTGGAACCAGTGACCGCGATGATCGGATGTTTCTTGGACATGGGGACCTCAGGAATTGCTTGGAAAGGAAACAAAGGGGGAGACGCGCCAGCGCAAGGCGCAGCACACCCGAGCCGTCACAAGGCCCGGGTCAAGGCGAAGCCAGTTCAGGGGTGCGATTGCACGAACAGCGAACGATGGCGGAACAGCTGATGCGAGACGTTCTCGTTCGGATCAACGTAGTAACCGATAATTCGCTCCACTTCATCGCTGGAGCCGATGATCACCGGCACACGTTGGTGCAAGGTATCTGGCACCACGTCGAGCAGATCCATGGTGCCAGTCACAGCCTTAGCACCGGCTTGTTCCATCAAATAAGCCATCGGCGAAGCTTCGTACATCAAGCGCAGACGGCCAGGCTTGCGGGGCTCTTTGGTGTCACGCGGGTAGAGAAACACACCGCCACGGGTCATGATGCGATGCACTTCAGCCACCATGCTGGCCACCCAGCGCATGTTGAAGTTGCGCGCACGCGGACCGGTATCGCCAGCCACGCACTCGGAGACATAACGCTGGATGGGCTTTTCCCAGAAGCGTTGGTTCGAGGCGTTGATGGCGAATTCGCTGGTCGTGGTGCGAATCTGCACGCCCGAGCGGGTATGCAACCAGTTGCTGGAAACGGGATCGAGGGTGAAGAACTCGATGCCGTTGCCCGTGCTCAGCACCAGCACGGTGGCTGGGCCGTAGAGCGCGTAACCGGCGGCGACTTGACGACGACCCGGCTGCATGAAGGCCGCTTCGGTCGGCTCAGCACCAGGGAACAAGTGCGGCAGCACCGAGAAAATCGTGCCCACCGAGATGTTGGCGTCGATGTTGGATGAGCCATCGAGCGGATCGAACACCGCCAAGTAACGCCCCGTCGTGGCGTGGTTGGGTGACACCGTGGGATGCTCCAACTCTTCGCTCGCCCAGCCGGCGACCGACGAGCACTGTGCCAAGGCTTCCGCCATGCATTCGTCCGAGTAGACATCCAACTTTTGCTGGTTTTCACCTTGGACATTGACCTCGCCGACCGCACCGTGGGTGCTTTGACCGCCTTCGCCAGCGATGGCCCCACGCGAACAAGCGCGCGAGATCTTGACGCAGGCTTGGGCCAAGTGGCGCAGCGCGTCGGCAACAGCCGGTTGCTGAGCCGCCAGCCACGCTTCCAGATCAGTGTGGTTCATGTTGTCTGTCTCCTCGTTCTCTTCAAAAATTCGGTTCAACCCGATGGGCTCGGTCCATCGTCGATCAGCGGGCCAACTCGGCACGCATCGCATCGATCACGGCCTTGTAGTCCTTCTGACCGTAGATCGCGCTGCCCGCCACAAAGGTGTCGGCACCGGCGTCAGCCACGCGGCGGATGTTGTCCACCTTCACGCCGCCGTCCACTTCCAAACGGATATCACGGCCCGAGGCGTCGATGATCTTGCGGGCGGCTTCAGTCTTGCGCAGGGCGCTGTCGATGAAGCTCTGACCGCCGAAACCGGGGTTGACGCTCATGATCAGCACGACATCGACCTTGTCGATCACCCACTCCAGCACGTCCAGAGGCGTGGCCGGGTTGAACACCAGACCGGCCTTGCAGCCGCCAGCGCGAATAATTTGCAGCGTGCGATCCACGTGGGCCGAAGCCTCCGGGTGGAAGGTGATCACGTCGGCGCCGGCTTCGATGAAGCCTTGGGCCAACGCATCGACCGGCGCGACCATCAGATGCACGTCCAGCGTGGCCGGCGTGCCATCGGGCTTGATGCAATGTGGCTTGATCGCCTTGGCGACGCCCGGGCCGATGGTCAGGTTCGGCACGTAATGGTTGTCCATCACGTCGAAGTGAATCCAATCCGCCCCCGCCGCCAGCACCGTACGAACCTCTTCACCCAGACGGGCAAAGTCAGCGGAAAGAATGCTCGGGGCAATGCGGTACATAGGGTCAACCTCGAATTTAGCCAAGATGGGATGTCGGACTGTAGAACCAGTGTCATTTAAGGTAAATTCACGAATAGTTGTGTTTCGATTCAAATTCACTTAACCATTGGTTCTATGGCGTCGTTGATGAAAAACGTGACCTTTCGACAGCTGCGTACGTTTGTCGAGGTGGCCCGGTATCTCAGCTTTGCGCGCGCGGCAGAGACTTTGCACCTTACGCCGCCTGCCGTGACGATGCAGATCAAAGAATTGGAACTTGCCATCGATTTGCCGGTGTTTGATCGCCAAGGCCGCAAGATCACCTTGACCACAGCGGGCGAGTATTTCTTGGTGCACGCCAAGCGCATGCTGGCCATGCTCAAGGACGCTGACAACGCCATGGCACGCTTTCGACGCTTGGAAACCGGCCTGCTCACCATCGGCATGGTCAGCACCGCCAAATACTTTGTGCCACGGCTGCTGGCCCGTTTCCGCGTCGAGCATCCAGGGGTCGATGTGCAAATGCAAGTCGGCAACCGCGAGCAACTCGTGGCCCTGCTGCACAACGGCGAGGTCGATCTGGCCATCATGGGCCGACCGCCCAAGGAACTTGCCACCCGCACTGAACCCTTTGCTGCGCACCCGCTGGTCTTCATTGCGCCCCCCGATCACCCGGTCATGCAGATCGGCCATCCACCCTTGGCCGCCTTGGAGCCGTACCCGTTCATCGTGCGCGAACAGGCCTCGGGGACCCGTGCTGCGCTGGAACAGTTTTACCAAGAGCAACGCCGCGATCTACGCATCGGCATGGAGATGCCCAGCAACGAAACCATCAAGCAAGCGGTGATGGCCGGCATGGGCCTGAGTTTCTGTCGCTGCACACCTTGGGTCTGGAGTTGCAAAGCGGTTTGATCTCGCTGGTGCACGTCGAGGGCACGCCCATCATGCGCACGTGGAACGTGGTGCATTTGCAATCGAAGAATCTTTCTCCGGCGGCTGAAGCACTGCGCTACTTCATACTCGAAGAGGGCGAAAACTACCTGGCCGAACATGACCGTCGCTGGTTGTTGCCGCCGAGCTGAGCCCTTTTCTTTCAGAGCTTCGGAGACGTCCCCCATGCTTGTTTTGTCCACTTTGGGGCTACGCATGCGGCAAGCCCGGAGCTTTCTCTGCCTTGCAAGCATCCTCGTGCTGCTGCCCCCCTTGACCGGCTGCGTGAATCTTCAAGCCATCAGCGACTACTCGGCCTCGGCTGGGGCCGTCCTTGGGAACAAAGCACCGCTGGTGCGCTGGCATGAGTCGGAAACCCGTCTGCTGGCACAACGGCTTGAGGGTGATCAGTGCAGCATCGGTCGCAGCGGTCGCCCAGCGCAAGCTGACTACGACGCCGCTTTCACCCAAGCGGCCGTTGTCCATGACACATTGAGCCAATACTTCGGCGCTTTGGGCGAACTGGCTTCGAACCACAGCCCCAAACCGGCGCAAACGCTCGACAGTTCGCTCGACAACGTCAAACACTTGGGCGTGAACATCAGCCCGGCAGAGGAAGCCGCCCTGCACAGCGTGGGTGCTTTGCTGGGCCGAGCGCTGGAAGGCTACCGCCAAGAAAAAATCCGTGACTTGATGGAGCAAACCCACGCTGACGTGGATCGGCTCATCGTGCTGCTGCAAAAACTCGGCGCGCTCTATCGCGATGAGGTCAACGGTGAGCGCATTCAAGCGGTGCAGTTTTTGCGTTGCTCCATGGCCCCGGGAGGTGAGCTGAGCGACAAATTCTGGGGTCGGCGAGAAATCCTGCGCGTGCAGCGCAGTTACCAATCCGAGCTGAGCAGCCTAGACACCTACGCTGCGAGCTTGGTCAAGATTCGTCAAGATCACGAAGTCATCCGGCAAGCCTTGGCCATGGATGACCCCCGACGCCTGAAAGACACCCTGCACGCTTTGGCAGAAACCCGCAAGGAACTGGACGCAGCCAGCAGCGCCTTGCACGCCCTGCGCCCCGCCACGCCAGCCATCACGCCACTCACACCACAGACACCACAGACACCGCCCACACCATGAGCCAAGATCCTGATGCCTTGAAACAAATCGCCCAGCACTTGGATGACTTGGCCGAACAAGTTCCGGTGGATGCCGCCCGCACCCCCCAAGAAGCACAGAGCCTGATGGAGCAGGTGCAAGCCTTGGGCAGCGCCGCCTCGAAGCTGCGCTTGGCGGCCATCGAAGAGCTTCTGGGCGAATCCAGCGTGTCTTTAAGCGACATCATCGACGCCACCGCCAGCGCTCACGGCTTCATCAAGACCGTCCAAGATCTCGATAAAGCCATCATGGTTTTGGGCGATGTCGTCGCCTTGGCGCAGGCGGTTGCCAGTGGCAATGCCCCGCTCATTGGACCCGCCATGGCCCACCTGATGCAGGATGCGCGCACGGCATAGGCGGCACCCACGGCACGGCAGCTCCGGACGACGGATGGGGATCGCAGGCCTTGAGCAAGCCTTCAAACGCCGTCACGGACAAGGGCGGACTGACTAAAAAGCCCTGAAACTCGTCGCAACCTTGGGTGCGCAACCAGTCGAGCTGCTCGACGGTTTCCACCCCTTCCGCCACCACGCGCAAACCCAGCGCCCGGGATAGGGTCACGATCAGCCCTGTGATCGGACGCGCTTGGCTGTGCTCATCGACAAAGCTGCGGTCGATCTTGAGCACCGTGATCGGGTAGTGGCGCAAGTAGGCCAAGTTGGAATAGCCCGTGCCGAAGTCGTCGATCGAGATCCCAAAGCCCATGTCGCGCAAGGCGTTGAGCACCTGCACGGTGTGTTCATCATGCCCAAGCAACACGGATTCGGTGATCTCCAGCTCCAGATCCTGCGGATCGCAACCAGTCTCAAGCACGATGGCCTGAACGGTTTGCAGCAGAGCTGGATCAGCAAACTGACAGGGCGACAAATTCACCGACACCGTCAGCGCCCAGCCGCGCTGACGCCAATGCAGCTGCTGACGGGCGGCTTGCTCCAGCACCCAAGCACCCAGCTTGCTGATTTGCCCGCTGTCCTCGCACGCCGGGATGAACGTCCCCGGATCGACCAACCCCCGCTCGGGATGTCGCCAGCGTACCAAGGCCTCCGCACCCATCAGTCTTCCCGTAGCGACGTCGAGCCGGGGTTGATAGAACACCTCGAACTCTTGTTGCTGCAAGGCTTGACGCAACTCGTTTTCCAGCGCCAAACGGGTCTGCACAGCGGTATTCAAGGCGGGCATAAAAAAGGCCACCCGGTGACGCCCTTCATCCTTGGCCAGATACATCGCCAGATCGGCGTGACGCATCAGCGCGTCCATGTCTTCACCGTCACGCGGGAACAAGCACACCCCAATCGACGGCGTGACCCGTACCGTCGCTTCGTCAAGCTGGACCGTCCCGGAAAGGGCACTCAGCAGCCGCTCACTCAGGACTTCAGCTTCGGCCGCGATGTCAGCGGCAGAAACCAACACCAGAAACTCATCGCCACCCAAGCGGGCCACCAAACCTTCGCTACGCACCTCAAGGCGCAGCCGCTCGGCCACCCGTATCAAAAGCGCATCCCCAGCAGCGTGTCCCAGGGAGTCGTTGACGTCCTTGAAGCGGTCCAGATCGATGAACATCAAGGCGGCTTGGTGGCCGCGTGCACGCAACTCATCCAAACGCGCCTGGAAACCCTGCGCCACGAAATGCCGATTCGGCAAGCCCGTGAGCGGATCATGCAGCGACTGGTAATGCGCCCGGGCTTCGGTTTGCTTGAGCTCACTGATATCGACTTCGCTGAACAGCACCGCCTCACCGCCGGTCACAGCGTCATGGCAAGCCCGAGCGGCAATCTCGTGCCAGCACTCGCCTCGACTGGTTTGGACGCGCGCGATACGCCGACCTTGACCAACGCGCTGCACATCGTCGAGCAGCGCTTGCAGATCTTGGGCCTCGGCAAAATGCGCCGACAAGGCCTCGGTCGGATCGGAGACGGCGTCACGCGCCGCCGGGTTGCGATACAGCACGTCGCCGTGGCGCTCAAAGAGCGAAATCATCACCGTGGTGTGCAACAAGGCTTCGGCACTACGCAAGGTTTCCGGATCCCCCTGCTGCTCGCCCAAACCCTCACAAAGCATCGCCATGCGGCCATCCAGCATCTGCATGCCGCTGAACATCACCCGCAGCGTGCGCGGCAGCCCCTTGGGATAGAGCGTCCAGATCTCAGAAAACCGCGCGTCATGGCGGATGAAATCCTGCTGAAACTGCCGCAACCGATGCGCCACCGATTCCGACATATCGGTGGCCATATCGCGCGTGCTCAACACCTCCAGCGACTCGGCATGCCAAACCTCCAAGGCTCCCGCATTGGCCCAGACCACTTTGGAGCGATCAATATCAAACACCCACACCGGATGGTGGAGACGCCCCAAAACACTCAACACAGCATCGGTCGCAACAGGGGTGGCATAGCTCGGCTTCAACATGGCCGCAAGTGTCGCCGTTTCGGTCCCTCTGCGACCTGACACATCTCAGGAACTCGCACGATGTCACCAAAGATACACAGGGATCAACCCTCACCCTCTTGTGGCTCCCATCGTCACCCATCGCCACCTTAAATGGCGTTGAGAACCGTATTGACTTGTATCCTCGGCGTCACAAGGTTGTTGCGCGGATCGGTAATGGGCACGCCAGTTAACGTCAGCGCACCAAGACCATCACTCACGGTTAAATTGAACTTCTTTTGCTTCATGATGGCCCAAGCTCCAGCCACCTGCGGTGCGGCCATGGATGTGCCATACCAAGAAAGATAGTCGCCACCAGGGACGGATGAAGTGATGACCGCCCCTGGAGCCAACAGATTTATGAAGGGTGCAGAATTTGATTCACAAAGTATGGAATCTATACTCGATATGCTGACGTTATTGCCCGCGCAATTATTGTTGTAGTTGGGCAGAGAAAATGTGGCGCCAACACTGATGGCACTGGAGATGCAAGCAGGCGCGTCCATGCTATCGACAAAGCCATCGTTCCCCGATGCGATGATGGTCGGTATATTCACCGAGCGCAGCGTGTCGATGATCGATTTGATGGCGGCATTGGTAGCGTCGCAGGTCGCCTGACTGAAATATCGACCACCGCCCAAGCTCATATTGACGGCCGCAATATTGTACGTATTGCGCAGCGCATAAACTTGTTCCAAACCCATAATTTGATCGGATGTATAGGTTAATACACAAGGCGTGGTCGAGCCACAATTAACCACACTGTCAAAACGCGAAAATACTTGAATGGCGATCAGCACAGCATCTTTGGCGATGCCCGTGAAAGTAGCATTGGTTCCAGCAGCAATGCCAGCGACTGCGGTACCGTGACCACATGCGCCGACAGGACAAGCCCCCGAATAGGGCATGGCGGAGTCATTTTCTATCGATTGAGCGACCCCTCCGGGGCAAAGCGAGGTGGCACCATCGGCAGCGTTATTGGTCGAAAAACAGGCTTCTGAAACCACCTTCCCAGCCAGAAAAGGGTGCAACTTATCGACACCTGAATCCAGAATAGCAATCGACTGCGCTATACCGCTGAAACCCATACTCCACGCAATCGAACTCCCCGTTACGGCAACGCTTCCAGCATCGGCAAGTTTTCCAACGCGGTCTTCTTCGATGGAAATAACCTCGTTCAGGTTGCTCAATGCTATTAATTCGTCTGGGCTGGCCTCCACGGCCATGAATGGAATGATGGCAAAAAGTTTTGGTTTTGTTTCATGCATCTTGAGGGATGCAACTTTATGCAGCACCTCGGATTGCATGGCTGCGATTCTTTTTCTCTGCAAACCAATACCCGTTGCATTCAACGCTCCTTCAGGAGTGCCCGTGACTCTTACACCCACGATGATTCTCACAGACCCATGCTTCACTGCCAGCTGCTGTAACGCCGCCATATTTTGAGTGTCGCCGTATCTATCTTGGAATTTATAGAAAAATACAAAAGCCATCCCACAAATGGCAAACACTAAAGATAAATTCCGAAATAAACTTTTAAACCACCAGAATTGGCATTTCTGCAGAGCCCCTTGTAGGTCATCAATGATCTTTATCATGAAAATCTCCTGGTATGATTTTCGTAGCGACCGTCATACATGCTATGGTAAGTTAACGACAACCGATCCAGTACTTCCACCCGTGGTCGTCACCGTGCCACCTGTCTGGGTGTTGGTCGCTCCTTGCAAATCAGCGCCTGCCAGTATCCTGCCTGTGACCTGGGTTCCACCAGCAAAGGTGACTGAGTTACCAGCCATGATAGTTCCTACGAAAATAGTATTATTCTGAACAGGCCCTGTAGCCGCAGGAAAACTAACATCACCGCCTAAGGGTGCGCCGTCCGCCATTCTCGGTGTACCGACCTGCCAAAATACATTTTTGGCTTGTGCTCCATGAAGAAGCACGATTTGGGTCGGCGTACATATCACGACGGGTAAAGGGGTGCATGCAACGGTGGAACCCGTGATGGTCAGACTGCTCCCGACCTGAAAAAGCCAGACCGCATTGGCATTGCCGAAAGCATCAAGGGTCAGCGTTTCGCCACTTCCCAAAACCATGGTGCTGGCACTTTTATAGATACCCGGTGTCAGGTGCAGCCCGCCCAACGCACCTGGCCCAGGAATCAACGTTCCCCCTACTTGCTGCGAGGCCCCCATCCACGCCATATTCAGAGCAGTTTTGACGGCTCGCACCTTGGCATTGAAGGCGGCACTGTTCGTGGCCGAGTAACGCACGGTCTGCCCTGTGATGTTTAAGCCGTTAGGGATATTAACTGGCGGATTGATGGTGTCGATCAAACCCACCTCCAATCCACAACTGTCCAGTTGAGCGATACCCACAACCACGGGAGCGATACTGGACGTTGCCGCAGCAGGAACCGCCGTGCAGGTTGAAACGGGGGCGTCCATCACGACATCCCCCCCAAAAGTCGCCCCCAAGGACGTCGTCAGACCCGCAGAGGTGGTCAATGCGTATGGACTGAGAAACTGAACCACAAGCGGTGGTGATATAGCCGGTGGACCGAGTGGCGCACCCAACCGACCCGGAGAGGCCGCAAGCATGGAAGCGCGTGCCGTTCCAGATAAACCACTCGCCAAGTCGGCCTTCCCGCCACCGCACCCCGTCATTGTTGCGGTCGTCAATATCGCCATAAGAGGCATGATGGCTCTTATGGCCATGTATTTATTCATCATCATCTCTTGCCTGGTCGTCAATAAGATTAAGTAGCCATGTTCAGTATCCGTATTCGGCATCCTTTGTTCTGTGCGCTGGACAACATACATGCCTTTATGAGGCACACATAAAATAAAAGACCGTCACAAGACGGCCTTTTATGGATAACAGAAGAGATGGAAGGCCGGTATCAAGGAGCGACCGTATTACCAGACAAGGTCACGCTGGTTTGTGCCATCAGTTTGCCGTGAACCACCGCACCCGCAGCGAGGGTGATGCCCGTCTTAGACAGAACGACCCCGTTCAGCGTGGTATTTGTTCCAAGGGCCATCACACCAGCGACCTGCCAGAATACGTTTTTGGCCAACGCACCTCCAGCCATAACCACCTGTGCACCACCACCTGCAGCCGCACCACCAGTCAGGGCAACGCCTTGGGCAACTTGAAAGACCCAGACATCATTGGCCGTCCCTGCGCGACGTGATGCTGGAAACCCGTGCCTACGGTTTTGCCAAGGTCAAGGTTGAGCAGCAAGCGCTGGGTGATCGGGTGCGTGCGTTGTTCGAAAGCAAGGGCCTGAAGAGCGTGGCGGCGACAGGGTTCAAAGCACCCGGCGTGGTGGTGAGCTACACCACCGACCCGGAGTTCCAAAGCACCAAGAAGTTCCTAGCGCTGGGTTTGCAAGTCGCTGCGGGTGTGCCGTTGCAGTGCGACGAGCCGGCTGATTTCCGCACCTTCCGCGTCGGCCTGTTCGGGTTGGAGAAGCTTCAGCACATTGAGCGCACCGTCGCCAGTCTTGAGCAAGCACTGGGCCAGTTGCTCTGATCTGAGTGCTGTTCACGTTGAGTTCTAACCAAAGAAATTCTTATCTCATGTGTTAGAACTCGTGAATTTACCTTATGTCATTGCGCCGCTACAGTTCGATCCGTTCCCTGAAGGCCGGTTGAAAACGGTCTTCCCTCAAGTCCCTACTCAAGACCAATTTAGGAGCGTCCATGGACCAGTCCAGCCGTTATGCCGACCTTAGCCTGAATGAACAAGATCTCATGCAGGGTGGTCGCCACATCCTGGTGGCTTACAAGATGAAGCCCAAGGCCGGCCACGGCTACCTGGAAGCGGCAGCGCACTTCGCGGCTGAATCGTCCACGGGCACCAACGTTGAAGTTTCGACCACCGACGACTTCACCAAGGGTGTGGACGCGCTGGTGTATTACATCGACGAAGCGACCGAAGACATGCGGATTGCTTATCCGATCGATCTGTTCGACCGCAACGTCATCGACGGCCGCTTCATGCTGGTGTCGTTCCTCACCCTGGCCATTGGTAATAACCAAGGCATGGGCGACATCGAACACGCCAAGATGATCGACTTCTACATGCCTGACCGCGTGATTCAGATGTTCGACGGCCCCAGCAAGGACATCACCGATCTGTGGCGCATCCTCGGCCGTCCGGTCAAGGACGGTGGCTACATCGCCGGCACCATCATCAAGCCCAAGCTCGGTCTGCGGCCTGAGCCGTTTGCCAAGGCGGCTTACCAGTTCTGGCTGGGTGGCGACTTCATCAAGAACGACGAACCCCAAGGCAACCAAGTCTTCTGCCCGTTGAAGAAGGTGCTGCCGCTGGTCTATGACTCGATGAAGCGCGCTCAAGACGAAACCGGCCAAGCCAAGCTGTTCTCGATGAACATCACGGCCGACGACCACTACGAAATGCTGGCCCGCGCCGACTACGCGCTGGAAGTGTTCGGTCCTGACGCTGACAAGCTGGCCTTCTTGGTCGACGGCTACGTCGGCGGCCCGGGCATGGTCACCACCGCCCGTCGTCAGTACCCGAACCAGTACTTGCATTACCACCGCGCCGGTCACGGTGCTGTGACCTCGCCAAGCGCCAAGCGCGGCTACACCGCCTTCGTGCTGGCCAAGATGAGCCGTCTGCAAGGCGCTTCAGGTATCCACGTGGGCACCATGGGCTACGGCAAGATGGAAGGCGAAGGCGACGACCGCATCATCGCTTACATGATCGAGCGTGACGAAGCCCAAGGCCCGGTCTACTACCAAAAGTGGTTCGGCATGAAGCCCACCACCCCGATCATCTCGGGCGGCATGAACGCGCTGCGTTTGCCGGGTTTCTTCGAAAACCTCGGCCACGGCAACGTGATCAACACCGCTGGTGGCGGCGCTTACGGCCACATCGACTCACCCGCTGCCGGTGCGATCTCGCTGCGTCAGTCGTATGAGTGCTGGAAGGCCGGTGCCGACCCGATCGAGTACGCCAAGGAGCACAAGGAATTTGCCCGCGCCTTCGAATCGTTCCCGAAGGATGCTGACAAGATCTTCCCGGGCTGGCGTGAAAAGCTGGGCGTGCACAAGTAAATCGTGCCTCAGCAAGGCCCCGCTCCGGCGGGGCTTTTTTTCAGTTTT
>NZ_JH660683.1:0-13216 GCF_000262525.1 Leptothrix ochracea L12 | reverse complement strand
GGCGATTGCAACAGGTTTCGCCCCCAAGTTGGCGCTGGCATGCACTACTACCGGGGCTTTGGGGACTGGGGATGGTGGTGGCGAGTTTCTGGCTGGAGCGCCACGGTTTGGGTCGCTGGGGTCATACGACTGCTTTGCCTGCTGAGGTCCTCGCCAGTTTAGTGGCCGGTGCGCGTTGGGCCGGTTCCATCTTGACCGTGGCTGCGATCGGCGCTTGGTGGGCGCTTGGGCGTTATCGATTGACCGTGGCTTTGGCCGTGCTGGCGTTGGGGCAGTTTTGTGCCGTCTCGGTGCTTCTTGATCGTTATGAGGCGTACGGGCAATTCAAAAGCGCGGCCCGGATGGCTCAAACCCCTGAGGTCCAAGCTGTGCTGCAAGCGGACCCCACCGTGTATGCCGTGCGACTTTATGACCAATCGCTGCCGTTTTATCTGCGTCGCAACGTGGTGTTGGTCGATTACGTCAGCGAGTTTGAATTTGGTCAGCAGCAAGAGCCGCAGCGTTGGATCCCGAGCCTAGAGACTTTCGTTGATCGATGGTGTGGCACGGATACTGCTGTGCTGGCCTTCATGTCTCCGGCCACCTTGCAGCTTTTGCAGCAAAGGCACGTGCCGCTGCGGGTCATCTTTGACGATGGCTGGCGGGTACTCGTGACCAAACCTGTCCTCTGAGAGAAGGTGTATTCATCATGACTTCGCTGCCCTACGACCTGTCTTGTGCTTCACCGATGGAGGATGAATCACCCGTTCAAGTCCCACCCATGCTGAGCGTGGTGATCCCTGTTTACAACGAAGAAGACAGTTTGGCGAGCTTGTTCGCGCGTTTGTATCCCGCCTTGGACACGCTTGGACTGCGCTACGAGATCATCTTTATCAACGACGGTAGCCGCGATCGTTCTGCCCATGTCTTGGCTGAACAGTTCAAGCAGCGTCCGGAGGTGACGCGGGTGATTCTGTTCAACGGCAACTTTGGCCAGCACCGTGCCATCTTGGCTGGCTTTGCCCATGCGCGCGGCGAGCGCATCGTGACCTTGGACGCCGACTTGCAAAATCCACCGGAAGACATTGCGTTGTTGCTCGCCGCGATGGATCAGGGTCATGACTATGTGGGCTCCATCCGGCGTATGCGCCAAGACTCGGCTTGGCGCCGCTGGGCCAGCCAAGCGATGAATCGTTTGCGGGCACGTCTGACGCGCATCGAGATGACCGATCAGGGCTGCATGATGCGGGCCTACAGCCGTAACGTGGTGCATCTGATCAATCAGTGTGGCGAAATGAATACCTTCATTCCTGCCTTGGCCTATCAGTTCTCGCGTCATCCGACCGAAGTGGTGGTGGGGCATGAGGAACGCCATGCGGGGATATCGAAATATTCGCTCTACAGCCTGATTCGACTCAACTTTGATTTGGTGACTGGGTTTTCGGTCGTGCCTTTGCAGCTTTTTTCGCTGCTCGGCATGCTGGTTTCTCTGGGTGCGGGTTTGCTGGTCGTGGTGCTGCTTGGCCGCAGGCTGATCCTTGGCCCGGAGGAGGGCGGCTTGTTCACCCTCTTTGCGCTGGCCTTTTTCTTGATTGGCTTAGCGCTGTTTGGCATCGGTTTGTTGGGTGAATACGTGGGGCGGATCTACCAAGAGGTACGCTCGCGGCCCCGCTATGTCATCAGTGCGGTGTTGGAGCAGCAGCCATGAGTCGTCATGCACGCGCCGTGGTGTTTGCCTATCACGATGTGGGTGTGCGCTGCCTCAAAGTCTTGCTGGAGGCTGGGGTTGAGATTGGTTTGGTGGTGACGCATCAAGATGCGCCCCACGAAAACATCTGGTTTGAAAGCGTGGCTGAGACCGCCGCCCTTTATGGGTTGCCGTGCATCACGCCTGAAGATCCCAACACCGAGGCGGTGCTTGAACGCTGCCGGCAGGTGCAGCCGGATCTGATCTTCTCGTTCTATTACCGGCAGATGCTCAAGGAGCCCTTGTTGGCTTTGGCGCGGCTGGGTGCTTACAACATGCACGGCTCGCTCTTGCCCAAGTACCGTGGGCGGGTGCCGATCAATTGGGCGGTGCTGCACGGTGAGCACGAAACCGGGGCCACACTGCATCTCATGCACCCCAAGCCGGATTGCGGCCCGATCGTCGATCAAATGGCGGTCCCCATCTTGAGGGATGACACCGCGCATCAGGTGTTTAACAAGGTGGTGGTGGCGGCGGAGATGGTGCTGATGCGCGCTTTGCCGGCTTTGTTGGCTGGAACCGCTGTGCTGCGACCTCAAGATCTGCACCAAGGGGCTTATTTCGGTGGGCGCCGTCCGGAAGATGGTCGTCTGCCTGTGGATGCGGGCACACAAGCTTTGCATAACTTGGTGCGTGCGGTGGCTCCGCCGTATCCGGGAGCCTTCTTGGATATCTTGGACCCAGTGAGCCGCCAGCCACGGCGTCTCACGCTGCTGCGTACGCACATCCTTGCCCCTGCAGGCGCTGGGCCTTGCCAAGCGGCGCTAGCGATTGGCTGTGCCACGACGCATGACGCGTCGGGCTTAAGCCTCGTTTTGTATGCCGCAGATGGTGGGCAGTTGCAGGTTTTGGCATGCACGCTCGACAGCCATCCTTGGGATGCGTCGCAATGGAAGCAACACTGGGGCGCTCAACCGTTGAACGCTTTGGCAGGATAGATAATCCCCCCATGCTGAAAGTTCTTATTTTGGGTGTCAACGGTTTTATCGGACACCACCTGACCCGGCGCATCATCGAAACCACCGACTGGCATGTCTACGGCATGGATATGCAATCAGACCGGGTCACGCCGTGGCTGAACCATCCGAATTTCCATTTCTTTGAGGGTGACCTGACCATCAACAAGGAGTGGATCGAATATCACGTCAAAAAATGCGATGTGGTGTTGCCCTTGGTGGCCATTGCCACGCCCGCTACGTATGTTCGAGAACCATTAAGGGTGTTTGAACTGGATTTTGAAGCCAATTTGCCGGTGATTCGGCAATGCGTCAAATACAAGAAAAGGCTGGTTTTTCCGAGTACCAGCGAGGTTTATGGCATGTGCCAAGACGAGGCTTTTGACCCGGATACCTCACCGCTGGTGTGTGGCCCGATCAACAAACCCCGCTGGATTTATGCCTCCGCCAAACAATTGATGGACCGAGTGATTCATGCCTATGGTCAGCAAGAAGGGTTGAATTACACCTTGTTCCGACCCTTTAATTGGATTGGACCCGGACTGGATAGTCTGCATACGGCCAAAGAAGGTTCAAGCCGTGTCATCACTCAATTTTTGGGTCACCTCGTGCGTGGTGAACCCATTCGCTTGGTCGATGGGGGAGGGCAGCAGCGGTGCTTTACCTACATTGATGACGGCATCGATGCTTTGATGACCATCCTGCACAACCCCGAGAACAAAGCTGCCGCACAGATCTACAACATTGGTCATCCGGGCAACAACTATTCGGTGCGTGAATTGGCTGAGATGATGCTAGCCTTGGCGGCGCAGCGCCCCGAATATCAGATCCAGGCGTCGCGCGTAGCGTTGATCGACATTGCTTCGGGCGACTATTACGGTGATGGCTATCAAGACGTGACACGTCGGGTGCCCAAGATCGATAACACCTGCGCTGATCTGGACTGGGTGCCCAAGGTCTCGATGGCTGAGGCCTTGGTGCGAATCTTCGATCACTATCGCGATCAGATCGAGGTTGCCTCGCATTTGAACGACTGAGGCAGGGGAGAGACGGCGGCATGGCACGGATCGCACTCAAGATCGATGTGGATACGTGGCGTGGCACGCGCGAAGGCATGCCGGCCTTGGCGCAGTGGCTGGAGCGCCAAGGCATCCAGGCTACTTTTCTGTTCAGTCTTGGCCCTGATCACACCGGACGAGCCTTGCGGCGAGTGTTCAGGCCGGGGTTCTTCAGCAAGGTGGCGCGTACCTCGGTGCTTGAACATTACGGTTGGCGTACTTTGATGTTTGGCACGGTGTTGCCCGGCCCGGATATCGGTCGTCGTGAAGCTGCTTTGCTGCGCAGCGTCGCCCGTGCTGGCTTTGAGACCGGCATCCACACGTGGGATCACGTGCGTTGGCAAGATGGCGTTGCGGGAGCCAATGAGGCTTGGACGCGCCGTGAGCTGGATCATGCCGTGCAGCGCTATGCCGAGATCTTTGGCGTGTCAGCCCATATTCATGGCGCGGCGGGTTGGCAAATGAATGAGGCGGCTTATCGACTGGAAGCTGACTTTGGGATCACGCTGGCTTCTGATACCCGAGGTTCAGCCCCATTTCTGCCCGTCGATGCTGCGGGGCAAGTGATCGGACCTATGCAATTGCCGACCACCTTGCCGACGCTGGACGAATTGATCGGCCGGGATGGTTGGGATGTGAGCAACGTTGAGCAAGCCTTGCTGCGTTTGACCCAAGACCGAGACCACGATCAGGTCTACACCCTGCACGCCGAGCTGGAAGGGCAGAAGTGGTTGCCCATTTTTGAACGGCTGATCCACGGATGGCAGGCGCAAGGCCATTGTTTGACCTCCATCGGGGAGCTCGCTTCAGCCCTTGACCCCAAGACGTTGCCTTGCTGTCAGGTCGGGCAAGGTCAGGTACCGGGACGCAGTGGTGTGCTGGCGGTGCCTTTATCGTTCAGCGAGTAGGGTGGGTCGTTGTCGCATGACGATAAATGGCCAAGGATTCTTCATCATCAGTCGGACGGCGCTCCCGATGGACAAATCGCCAACCTGTGGGGGCGGCAGCCAAGGCGTGGCGCATGGACACGCTTTGAATGCGCCACGGGCACTGGGCTGCTTCGAGGCTTGAGTGGGCGACCACGTGCCAATCGGGGCCGAAGAATTGCAAGGCGGCCGTCTGACCACGTGTTAGGTCAAGGGCGACGACACAAGCATGGGCCGGAATGTGCTGTGCTACCCGCTCAATCAGCATACGGTAGCTGCGTGCGTGGTCGAGCAGTGGCAGCCACAAGGTCATCAAGAGCAACCAACTTAGCGCGACGCCTGAGGCGGGTAAGACGAGTGATTTCCACAGCGCTTCCTGATGTCGGCCGGTTCGCCAGCGGACGAGCCAGAGCCATGTCACTGTCGCCAAGGCCGCCCAAATCAAGGCCCAAGGATCGAAGCGACTGACAAATTCCGGCGCCAAGCGGGCCACATTGGCCGCAGGTTGTTTAGGGATACCGGTTTGGATTGCGATGTAAATCACCCAGATCGTCAACGCACAAAAGCTGAAGAAGAAGACTGAAAACCAGTCAATAGCGGCTGAAAAGCTGCGTTGTAGGGTAGGCAGGGCAAAAGCAGCCAGCACGGCCATACCGGGCAGGGCGAGCATCAATGCCCGGTCTGAGTTACCCATGCCAAGGCTGATGCCTAACATGATCAACACCACCATCAAGGGCAGGGCGATGTGACGGCGATTCAGTTGTAAACGCCAGCGCCAGAGTGTCCATGCTGCCAAGGGCCAGGCAGGCCACGCAAACCACACCAGCAGCTTAGGAAACAGCAGCATGGTGCTGGGGGTCAGTGCCAATCGCGTGATCCAAGCGCCGCAAAGGGTGGCGGTACCTGCCGATGCCAAGGCTGCCACCCCCACCCAAGGCAAAAGCTGACGCAGGGGTTGGGCACTGGATTTCCAAGCAATGACGGCACAACCCAGCGTTAATAAAAGGGCTGTGGATGCGGCACCACTGGCTGCAAGAATGATGGGCGCAGCAACCACGGCCCATCGTGCTGCCATGGGTCGATAGGGACTGATGGCCAAGCTCAAAAGCAATAAAGCAATGGCAAACATCTGCATCAACTCGGGCGTGGTTTCGTGGCCGAGTTGTAGAAGACCCAACGACGCCATCAAGGCAAGGATCGAGCCGTCAGCAATCGCGCGCGCGTAATCGATCGGATGCGCTTCGCCGCCAAAGGCGTAGGCCAGCGGTTGAGCCGCTTCTGAGCGTGCCAAGTAGTACGTGGCGTACCACGTGAGTGTTAGCGTGGCCAGCAGCAGGAACGCAAAAGGCAGTCGTGCTGCAAAGGCTTCCCCTCCCAACGGCTCCAGCCATTGGATCGATAGGGCACCCAAGCCATACGGTAAGACACTGCCGTCGGACGGAAAACCGACAAGTGCAGGTGACAGCCACGCGGTTTCACCTCGTACAAGGGCCAGCATGTGACCCACGGCACTGATTTCTGCTGCTTTCCAAGGATCTCGCCCCAAAAGGCCGGGAATGATGTAAGCCAAGCACAAAAGGTACAGCGCCAAGCGGGGGAGTTGACGTGCGGCTCGTTGTCCAACAACGGCGGGATTGGGACGGGTGTTCACGCTCTTGAGGGCACTCAATGAAAAAGGCAGCCACGCAGGCTGCCTTTGGGAGCAATCGCCAGACAGCGTCAGAATTACTTCTTGATGCTGATACGGGCAAACTTGTTGCGGAACTTCTCGACGCGACCGCCCAAGCTGTCCACGCTCTTTTGCGTGCCCGTGTAGAACGGGTGGGTTTCGCTGGTGGTTTCCAGCTTGAACAGGGGCAGTTCGCGGCCGTCTTCCATCGTTGTGGTTTCACGGGTTTGGGCGCAAGAACGCGTCACAAACTTGAAGCCGTTGGACAGATCGACGAAGCAAACGTCGCGGTAATTAGGATGAATTCCGTCTTTCATGGGGTCGCCTCACGCTGAATTAGCCAACAGCCACGATGCCCAATGCATCGCACTTGCCGATAGCGGAAAACCGCGCATTATACGCGGTAAAGAAATTAGCCACCACGACGCATCATGTCGAAAAAGTCGTGGTTGGTTTTCGTCGAGCGCATCTTGTCAAGAATGAATTCCATCGCTGCAATCTCGTCCATCGGGTAGAGCAACTTGCGCAAAATCCATGTTTTTTGCAGGATCTCCGCCTTCAGCAGCAGTTCTTCGCGGCGAGTGCCCGACTTGTTCAACAGAATCGACGGATAGACGCGCTTTTCGGCCATACGGCGATCCAAATGGATTTCGCAGTTGCCAGTGCCCTTGAATTCTTCATAGATGACTTCATCCATGCGGCTACCGGTATCGACCAGTGCAGTGCCGATGATGGTCAGCGAACCACCTTCTTCAATATTGCGGGCTGCACCGAAGAAACGCTTCGGGCGTTGTAAGGCGTTGGCATCGACACCGCCGGTCAACACTTTGCCCGATGAGGGCAAAACGTTGTTGTAGGCCCGGGCCAGGCGCGTGATCGAGTCCAACAAGATGATCACGTCTTTTTTGAGTTCGACCAGACGTTTAGCGCGTTCAATCACCATTTCGGCGACCTGAACGTGGCGCGCAGCGGGTTCATCAAAGGTCGAACTGATGACTTCGCCGCGCACGGTGCGCTGCATTTCGGTCACTTCTTCTGGGCGTTCATCCACCAGAAGCACGATCATGTGTGCGTCGGGATGATTGGCAGTGATGGCATGTGCCAACTGCTGCATCATTACCGTCTTGCCGCTCTTGGGTGGTGCGACGAGCAAAGCACGTTGGCCTTTACCAATCGGCGCAATCAAATCAATGATGCGGCTGGTGATGTTTTCGTCATTGCGAATCTCACGTTCCAGTCTGAATTGCTCTTTGGGGAAGAGCGGTGTCAGATTCTCAAACATGATTTTGTTTTTGCTTTCCTCGGGTGTCAAACCATTGACACGGTCCACTTTGACCAAAGCAAAATATCGCTCCCCATCCTTGGGAACCCGCACTTCACCTTCAATCATGTCCCCAGTGTGGAGATTGAATCGGCGAATCTGACTGGGTGAGAGGTAAATGTCATCTGTGCTTGCCAAGAAACTTGTTTCTGGTGAGCGAAGAAAACCAAAGCCGTCTGGTAAAACCTCAAGAACACCATCGCCAAAAATCTGCTCGCCTTGTTTGGCGCGCTTCTTCATGATGGCAAACATCAGCTCTTGCTTGCGCAAACGGCTCGTATTTTCTATCTCCAAGGGCTCAGCAATTCTGACCAGTTCGGAGATATGTTTGACCTTGAGTTCGGAAAGATGCATAGACTGTCAATGCCCAAAAATCGCAACTTGGTTCAGTTGGAAAATCTAGGCTAATAGGTGACGAAGAATCTGACCTGTCAAGATCAGATAGTGAATTTAAAAAGAGATTTATATAAATAACCTCTCGACTTTAGATCGAGAGGTGTGGATAGCCAATGAATTACAGCTTGCTATCGACAAATGCAGTCAGTTGAGCCTTTGTAACGGCGCCAACCTTGGTTGCTGCAAGCTGACCATCCTTGAAAATCATCAAAGTGGGAATGCCGCGAATGCCATATTTAGACGGAATGAGTCGATTTTCATCGACGTTCATTTTGGCAACAACAACACGGTCCTTGTAGGCCGCATCCTCAGCGAGTTCATCGAGAAGCGGAGAAATTTGCTTGCAGGGACCGCACCACACGGCCCAGTAATCTACCAGCACTGGCCGTGCAGACTGGAGGACTTCGCCTTCAAAGGTGGCGTCGGTGACGTTTTTGATGAGAGCACTGCTCATATGTTTAATTTCCGTGAATAAACACAGGCCGCAAGACGTAGCAGCCCCTGTGCGTACTTGATTGTGGCACGAACCAAATAGACCCTGATGAAACTCAGCGCAGGCGGTTCAAAGCAGGCTGAAAAACATACGCAGTTTGGTAAAACTGCTCAGAACCAATCTGAGTGCTGTACAAACGGTGCATTTTGGAGGTGACGAGCCTTTGCCTCGGCACTGGCGACTAACGGTTAGGGCTGCTTCGTTCCCGACCTGACCCGTTTGGCCGCGTCCCCATGCGAGGGGGCCCGTCACCTCGGATTGTAGCGCCAAAACAAATCACCTCGATTTGACGGGCAAAATAAAAGCAGCCGAGGCTGCTTTTTAAATTTGGCTCCCCGACCTGGACTCGAACCAGGGACCTGCGGATTAACAGTCCGTCGCTCTACCGACTGAGCTATCAGGGATCAACTAAGAATTGAATTGTATATGTATAAAAGCGAAGATGTCAAGCACTTTTGAAGTTTTTATCAATCTGTCGACGTAACGCCGAGCCGATTGTGGAGTTGAGGGCTGGATGTGGTGTAGAGCAGAGGGGATGGGGCTTGGCTCGGGTAGATGTAGCGCATGGCAGCGAATGCAGCTAAGGTGGCTTCATGGAACCCGCACAAGATCAGCTTTTTCTTGCCGGGATAAGTGTTGATATCGCCGATGGCGAACAGCCCGGCTGTGCTGCTTTCGAAGTGTTCGGTGTTCACGACGATCTGTTTGCGTTCTAGGGCGATGCCCCATTGAGCGATGGGACCCAGTTTGGGCGATCGACCCAACCTAACCAGCAAGGCATCTGTGGGTAGATGCTCATCTAGGTTGTCCGCAACGCGGCTGACAATCAGCGCCTGTAGTTCATGCTCGTCTTGAACAAGACCGGTGATCTGTCCCGCGATGAAGCGCACCTGCTGCTTCGCGCATAGTGCGTGCAACCGCTCGAGGTTGGCTGGGGTGGTGGCGATATCCGTACGCCGGTGAATCAGCGTGACCGATGCGGCTTGTTCGGGGCCCTCTTGGGCAAAACGAAAGACACAGTCGAGTGCTTCGTCATCCCCGCCGACGATCACCAAATGTTTGTTGGCGAAACACGAGCCATCCTCAGGGGGAACTTGATAGAAAAGTTGTGATCCTGTGTAGGGGAGCAGTTCTTCTAGAGGGATTTTGCGGGGCTCAAAGGCACCAACGCCTGCGGCGACAAACAAGGTTCGGCTCAGAAATTGCGTGCCCCGACGGGTTTCAACCAAGAACTGACCATCCGTCTTTTGCTCGACCGAAACCACGGTTTCACCAAGGTGAAAAGGTGTTTGAAAGGGCCGGATCTGTTCGAGGAGACTGGCAACCAGTTCTCGCCCTGTGCACGATGGGATGCCAGGAATGTCGTAGATGGGCTTATTGGGGTACAGCTCTAGGCATTGGCCCCCAGGCTGTTCGAGGGCATCAAGCACATGCGCTTTGATGCCGAGGAGTCCCAGTTCGAAGGCTTGGAACAGCCCCACCGGGCCCGCACCGATGATCACAGCATCGGTTTCGATGATCGAGCGGGCTGAGTCCACGTGAACTGAATCGATCAGCGAATCAGTTCCTTGAGCTTGTCGGTCTTGTCTTTCCACGCTTCTGCGTCAGGCAAGGCTGCCTTACGTTTCGTGATGCTCGGCCATCCTTGGGCCAATTCGGCATTGAGTTTGATGTACGGCTTTTGGGCGCTTGTTACATCTTCTTCGGGGACGATGGCGTTGACCGGACACTCCGGAATGCACACCGCGCAATCGATGCACTCGTCCGGATCAATGGCAAGAAAATTCGGGCCTTCCCGGAAGCAATCGACGGGGCAAACATCTACGCAGTCGGTGTATTTGCAGCGGATACATGCTTCGGTGACAACGTGAGTCATGAAAGGGCTCTCAAAGAATAAGCAAGTGCGAATACATGAGCTTCGCACTTGCGCAAATAAAGGAGGACGCCATTCTACGAGCTATAGCTCAAGAAACTGGGTTGATGTATGTCAAGCGACTAGCAAAGCGCCACTGGTGCGGTTGGTGGTGGGATCCACCACGATCAACGATCCCCCGACACGGTTGCTCGTATAAGCCTCGATGGGCAAGGCTTGCTGAGTCTGGATGGATACCAGCCCGATTTCATTGACGCCCAGTTGGTGGGCTTCGACTTCTTCGAGCGTATGAATGTTCAAGCGGTGCTCAATCGCTGTGATTCGCGCTTGAACCCAGCGGTTACCGTGGCGTACCCAATACTTGCGACCCGGTACGGCGGGCTCGGTGTCCAGCCAAGCGAGCGTTCCACGGAATTCCTGCTTGGTGCCTTGGCCGTTGCCGGCACTTCCCGGCGTGAAGATCCAGTCACCGCGCGAGACATCGACCTGTCGATCCAGCACGATGCCTGCAGACTGACCAGCTTCGCAGCCGTCCACGTCGTTGCCAGCGTGGCGCACAGCAGCCACGACAGCGGTTTCACCGCTTGGGAAAATCTGCACCGTATCACCGGGTTTGATGCTTCCGTGAGCAATGCGGCCCCACATCACACGATGTTGGTGCCCTGTGCCCTCGCCATCATCACGGGCGACGTATTGCACCGGGATGAGCAGATTGCCGTCATGCGCTTCGTCCGTGACGGGCAGGGTTTCGAGCAGCTGTAGCAGCGTCGGGCCACCGTACCAAGGCCAATTGGCCGAGGGTGTAGCAACGTTGTCACCGCGCAGTGCTGAGACCGGTACGATGCCGCGTACGCTGATGCTTGCTTCCTCGGCGAATTTTGTCAGCGCCTTGGCAACGGCATCGAAGGCCGCTTCGGTGCCATCTTCAATCGCGTCCAGCTTGTTGACTGCGAACACGATGCTTGGTACGCGCAACAGGCGGGCCAGCAGACTGTGGCGACGTGTTTGTGGCAGCAGCACGACTTCCGGCGCTGATGTGTCGAGTTTGGTGATGTCCACCAGCACCACGGCGGCATCTGAACCCGCTGCCGCAGTCACCATGTTGCGGGTGTATTGCTCGTGCCCAGGCGCGTCAGCGATGATGAATTTGCGTTTAGGGGTGGCGAAATACTGGTACGCCACATCGATGGTGATGCCTTGTTCTCGCTCGGCTTCTAAGCCATCCGTGAGCAGGGACAGGTCAATCGGTGCGCCTGCTGCGCGCTTTTCCAAGGCGTCTAGTTTGTCCGCCAAGATGCCACGGCTGTCGAAAAGCAAACGACCAATGAGCGTGCTTTTGCCGTCATCAACGCTGCCGGCCGTGAGGAAGCGCAGGGCCTTGTGGGCCTGTTCTTCACTTGCTTCAAGGTGTTGAGTTGCAGTGCTCATATCAAAAATACCCTTCTTTTTTGCGGCGCTCCATCGAGGCTTCTGATGTGCGGTCATCCATGCGGGTGGCACCTCGCTCGGAGACAGTGACTTGCAGAGTCTCGGCGACGATATCGGCCGTCGTGCTGGCCAAGCTTTCGACCGGGCAGGTGCAGGTCATATCCCCCACGGTGCGGAAACGTACGTCCACGGTTTCGACCACATCGCTGGCATCAGGCGGGGTGACGTCTGTCACTGGCACCAAAAGGCCTTTGCGGCGGTAGATGTCGCGCTTGTGGGTGTAGTAGATGCCGGGCAGGGGGATTTGCTCACGTTGGATGTAGAGCCAAACGTCGAGTTCAGTCCAGTTGCTGATCGGGAAGGCGCGGAAGTGCTCACCGGGTTTGATGCGGGTGTTGAACAGGTTCCAGAGTTCGGGACGCTGCTCTTTCGGTTGCCATTGGCCAAAGCTGTCGCGGTGCGAAAAAATGCGCTCTTTGGCACGGGCCTTCTCTTCATCGCGTCGTGCGCCGCCGATCATGCAGTCGAAGCGATGCTCCTCGATGGTTTCCAGCAGCGTCACGGTTTGGTGGCCGTTGCGTGATTCCAGCGGGTGCGCCAGGCGAATCGTGCCCTTGGCCATCGAATCTTCAAGGTGACCGACGATCAGACGCTCACCCATCTCCTTGATACGCTCATCGCGGAACTGGATGACTTCGGGGAAGTTGTGGCCGGTGTCCACATGCACCAGCGGGAAGGGCAGCTTGCCGGCAAAGCGGGGGCGCTCGCCAAGGGCACTCACCTTGCGCTTGAACGCTTTCTCTGCCAAGTGCAAGACGACGCACGAATCTTTGCCGCTCGAAAAAGTAGGCCCGGACGCTCGAAGGCTCCAGCGACTTCGCGCAGGATGAAAATAGCTTCCTCTTCTAGGGCGTCGAGGTGCCGATCAGCAACTTTGCTGAGGGTGGTGTGACTCAAGGATCCGAGTTGGGAAAGATCGGGCAGAAGCTGATGCAAATTCATAGGCGCATTCATGGTTCTCTCAAGCCTCTTGTTGCTCTTGGGGATGGTCGTCTCTGACGTGTAGGCCGCATTCCTTGGCCTTTTCGTCTTCCCA
The DNA here is from genome assembly GCF_000262525.1 of Leptothrix ochracea L12. Classification (NCBI taxonomy): domain Bacteria; kingdom Pseudomonadati; phylum Pseudomonadota; class Betaproteobacteria; order Burkholderiales; family Sphaerotilaceae; genus Leptothrix; species Leptothrix ochracea. The sequence goes on along the minus strand of NZ_JH660683.1, from coordinate 274 downwards.
CCACCAGCGTCCGGCGCGGAAGTCCTCGCCGACAGCGATGGCTCGGGTGCATGGTGCGCAGCCGATGCTGGGCATGAAGTGGTCGTGCAGCGGGTTATAGGGCACGTTGTTCTGGGCGATGTAGTGCCAGACATCGTTCCAGCTCCAGTCCACCAAGGGATTGATCTTGGTCCGGCCTTGGTCATCCGATTCAAGGGTGTTGACTTCGCCGCGTGCGCTCGATTGTTCGCGACGTAACCCGGTCACCCAAGCTTGGCGATGGGCCAGCATGCGT
>NZ_JH660682.1:0-12089 GCF_000262525.1 Leptothrix ochracea L12 | reverse complement strand
CGTGAGGGGGCATGCCCCTCACGCCAGTTTTTTCTTAAACCACCATGATGCTGGCGGGCTCAGACCATAGCCCTGCCCCACCGGCGTTGATGCCGCGCACGCGCACCCAGAAGGTTTGTGCGGCGGGCAGATCGCGCAGCAGCATGTGCATGCTGCTTGTGGAGGTCAACGCGTGGTGCCAGTTGTCTTCCACATTGGGGTCGCCCTGCGCGATATCCGCTTCGTAGCTGGCCGCACCCGTCAAACGGTTGACGCGCACGTCCACCTGCCCGCCAAGCACGCCACGCTTTAGCTTCAACCCCTCAGGGGCCAGCAACGGCTCGGCATGGTCACCGCGCACCGCATCACGACGCAGATCAAACCCAGTGGATTGCAGGGCCGACTCGTTGTCATTGGCCACAAATTCCAAATACTTCACCAACGTTTGCAGCAAACCCGCCAAAGCCTCACGAGCACTGTTGCGCTCAGCAATCTTGAGCGTGTCATGCGTCAGGCTGGCACGATACGCACTGCGATACACCTCAAAGGCCGCATTGATTTGCGCCAAACTCGGCGCCGGTGCCGGCCACGGCTCAGGGAAGCGCGCATTCCCCGTCAACGACGCCACGATCAGTGCCACTTTGGTCTGAAAGTCCGATTCGTTCAGCCGCACAAAATTCGTAATCACTTTCGCTTGCATGAAGAACTCCCGTTGTTTAAAGGGCGTCCCATTCTTTGCAGCGCAGCAACTTGATTGACATCCCCCGAAAGTTGGGTTGAAGGGGGATGCAGCCCCACCGACTTGCCACTTTTGTGTCTCCAACCTGGGGATCAGACCCGGAACTGGATGCTCATCGGCTGACTGCCTTGATGCGACTGGTAAGTCACACGCCCGTGGTAGACGAATGGCGCTCCCTTGCCCGTTAAAAGCTTTCTTTCGCGCACAAACAAATGAATAGCGATACCCAGTTCCTCATGGTGAATGAGTTCCTTACCCCGCTTTATGTAAGGCGTTGTGGTGTTTTGGCTTTGCCAATGGAAGGTGTGCTCATCAAGCCAGTGATCGTGAAAACGATGAGCTTGAGCCTTGCCTTGCTTGTTCAATGTCACCAACAAGATGTGCGCTTTTTTGCCGTTGAGCACCACATGACCGGTATTCCAGTTTCCGGGGTTGAACTCTTCACCAAACAAGGGCGGAATGTCTTCGCGGGCGAAGGATTCACCCACCACCAAATCCAGCGGATCAACCACGGCACGCAAACGCGCCAACGTCCGCATGTCATCAGTGGCAAGCATGTCGGCGTATTCGGGGTTATTTGCCTTCAGGATGTACTGACCTGCTGCGTTCTTGGTGACAACACGCAGCAGGTATTGGTTATCCCCTGATTCGTCTTGGCGCTCAATCGCCATCACGCTGCCAGTGATGGACCCGGCCCGGCCCGGGCTCACGAGTTCAAGCAGTAGATAGTCGCCATCGTGGATTGGGTGCTTGCCGCCATCCATGGATCGGCCTGATGCTTTTGCGATGAAATGCCGACCGGGGTCAAGCGGCCCATAGCTGACTGGCAGTGCGCGGTGCTCTTCGGCATCCGTCCGACCTGTTCGGAAGTGCCCGCAAGCGATCTTGAGGTTTGGGAAGTACGGTAACTCGACCGCTTCGCGCCGATGAACGGGGAAAGGCACAACGTTATTGGTTGCTGGCTCACCCGCCATCGGTGCCAAACGGACTTCGTAGCTGGCAAGACGGAAATCCACCAGCTCCTGCAACAGTGCTGCCAATTTCTCAGTCAGTGCGGATGGGACGACTTTCACAAGGTTGAACACCTCGTCCTCAGCAGTGCGCTCCAAACAAAAATGCCCGGCTTTGTCTCCGCCTGTCCACGCTTTGACTGGGTTCTTGCGCCAGTAGCTTGCCCAAGCGGTTGAATCGCCGGCGACACCAGCCATGTCTGGTGACAAATCGGCCAGCAAGGAGCGGCGGCGCTCCAAGACCTCACGCGAACGCTGGCTCAAGCGTGACAAGGGCACCGCTGCGCTCAGGCCATCAAGTTCCAAGAAAGCCTCAAGCAACACCATCTTGAAACTGCGCGTCATGGCAGAGGTTTCCACCTCACGCAGCAACGCACCAAAGGCCTCAACAGCGTGTTCTTCCTCTTCGCTCAAATCCCCCAAGCTGCGAACCAACTCAAACCAGTGCCCAGCATGTTTGCGCATGGCCTGCACGCTGGAGCCTGAGCGGTGGAATTCAGTCAGTGTCGGACGGCGGCCGAGCGTGTTGCGTAGGGCTTTGTAGTCTTGGCGCGGGCCGTGGCTGTTCAGTGCTTTGAGGAAATCGATGATGCGTAGGTCATAGTTGACGAAGCATCCCGACGGCAGTTCCAGCTTCTTTTCTTGCACTTGCACGGCAAACGCGGCCAGCGCTTGATAGCTTGCCCCAACACCGAACAAGGCCTGCGGTTGGCGCAAAAAGGCATGGTGATTGCCGATGAAGTCCAGCACCACCAAATGGCTCTTGCCTTCGCAGCGGCGCAAACCCCGTCCGAGTTGTTGCAGGAACAGGATCTTCGATTCGGTCGGGCGCAGCATCATCACGGTGTCAATGCCGGGTAAATCCACACCTTCATTGAACAGATCAACGCTGAACAGCACTTGCAGCGTTCCGTCTTGAAGTTGTTCCAGCGCCTGTGCCCGGCCAAGGATGGAGTCGGCATACACCGCCGCAGCCCTCACTCCCGCCAATCTGAACTGCGCTGCCATGAAGTCAGCGTGGCGGCGCGAAATGCAAAAAGCCAACGCGCGGCTCTGGGCGCGTTCTCGCCACTCCTTCAGCGCATGACGGGCACGCGCCAGCGTTGCCAGCTTGTGGACAAGTTGCTCGGGGTCGAAGCGTCCGTTGCGCCATGGCACATCGTCGTAATTCACCGACTCGTCCAAGATGCCGTAATAGTGAAATGGTGCCAGCAACCCAGCACGGATGCCATCAAAGAGTTGGCAGGTGTGGACAAGGTTGTCGTCACACAGCGAGAGGATGTCGGACTGGTCGGTGCGCTCCGGTGTGGCAGTCAGGCCCAGCAGAAATGAAGGTGCAAAGTGGCCCAGCAAGCGCCGATAGGTGGCCGCAGCCGCGTGATGAAATTCGTCGATCACCACGTAATCAAAGTGATGCGGTGCAAAGCCTTTAAGGTGCTCGGCGCGGCCCAATGTTTGAACCGACGCACAGAGAATGTCCACCTCTGCATCACGTTTGCGGCCGGTATAAGCCCCAATGCGAGCCGTGGGACGAATGCGCAAGAAGGTTGCAGCCGCTTGGGCCAAGATCTCTTCGCGGTGCGCCACAAAAAGTACCCGTCGTGCCCCAAGTTGCAGGGTGTCAAAAGCAGCCAGCCACGTTTTGCCCAAGCCAGTAGCCAGCACCACCAAGCCACGCCGAAAGCCTTGCTCTCGTGTTTCGGCCAACGCTGCCAGAGCGGCACGTTGCACGGCGGTGGGTTCGGGCAAAGCTTCTTGTTCCTCGCTTTCGCTACCCGATGCGATTGCCGCACTCGTCATGGTTATCGGTGGCGGCTTACGACGTTTTTCATAAGCTTCGATCCAATCGTCCGTCAAGAGCACGGTGTTGGCATCGGCAAAGCGCCGTTCAAAATGCTGCCTTGCCTCCAAAAAGCCGCCGTCACTGGGATACACAACCCGGTAGTTCCATTCCAGTCCTTCTTTAAGCGCTTGTCGGCTGATGTTGCTCGAACCGATGAAGGCTGTGCCCTCGACCAAATCACCGTGTTCCAACCGAGCAAACAGATAGGCTTTGAGGTGAAAACTGCCACCCCGCGTCACATGCACGCGCACGTCGGCTCCTTGCTGTTGCAGCAGGAGCAGCAAACGCAGTGCTTCAGGATCGGTGATGCCCAAATAGTCACTGGTCAGCAAGCGCAACCGGCGTTCGGTGTTGTTCACTACGGCTTGCAAGTCAGGCAGTAGCAGGCGCAGTCCGGTTGTTTTGACAAAAGCCACTGCCAAATCAACGTGGGTGGCTCGGGCACATGCCGCCGAGAGTTGGGGTAAGAAATGATCCTCGGGGCCACCTGTGATCAGCCGGGGTGATGGTGCGCGGCGCAGCAAAGCGTTGGTCCAGCGTTCAAACCGATCTGGGCGGCGATCATCGGTCAGCCAAATCTCAGGCTCAAGGGCCTCAGGCAAGGGGGCAAACCATGCCCGCAGGGTTGGTTCATCGGCGTCGGTGAAGTGGCGCCCATGGTGGACGCGTTCACCCTGACCATGTTTGAAGCTGACGTAGAGCGCGCCACCCGGTCGCAGTGCCCGCCACAAACGAGTCAACACCTCAGGCACATCGGCTTGGGCTACATGCAGCAAACTGGCGCAGCACCAAATGCCATCAAAGCAGGCGATGTCCTCGACATCCTCAAAACGCCGCACTGCCACCGGGAAACCGCAGTGTTTAGATGCCAGCGCCGCAAGCGCTGGTGAGGCATCAAAAGCGCTGACTCGGTAGCCCCGCTCGGCAAAGGCTCGGGCGTCGCGCCCTGAACCGCATCCGGCATCCAACACTGCCGCCCCAGCCGGCAGTCCAGCCAAGAAGCGCGCATGCAACGGTGCCATGTCCACCCCTACCGTGCTGCCGAAGAACTCAACGGCGTGCCGGTTGTAAAAGTGAGCTGTTTGGTTCATCCCTGAGCTGATGTGGGTTCATGCGGCCCGTGGGCGCGGGGAGGATAGAGCAAAGGTAGCTGCCTGCTCGGGCGCAGCGAGGTGTCTGCTTGGGAGCAGTGAGGTCGGTGCTTGGGCACACCGTGGGCTGTGCTCGGGCACATGGGCCGGACTGCTTGGGCACAGATGGGTGGATGCTCGGGCACACCGTGGTCAATGATCGGGAGCGGACTGGTCGGTGCGCGGGCACATGGCTGGTACTGCTCGGGAGCCGAGAGGTGAATGCTTGGGCGCATGGTGGGCACAGCTTGGGAGCGGATAGGTCGGTGCTCGGGCACATGCTGCCGGTGCTCTACCCTCGTGCCACCATCATGCCCTTGCACTTCGAGTTGTTCACGCATCCCCAGAAGTGTTTGCCGCCGTTGCGGGGGGTGCGCAGGACCATTTTGGTGTCGCACTTGACGCAGGTGGGCTTCCAGTACTCGCCGTCTAGGGCCACATCAAGCAAAGCTTGCTGTTGTTCGGGGGTGCGTTTGGCGATCAGTGCGAGCAGCGCTGGGCCATCAAGAAGGTGGATTTGGTTGGTGCGGGCGAATTCGCGGGCGTCGGTGGAGTAATGGGCGGTGCAGGCAAATTGGCCTCGGTGCACGTTGTGGGCGGCCATCACGCCGCGCAGTTCGCGAATCTTGTCCACACCCACGGGTTTGCCGCTTTGCCAGTGCTTGCACTGCACGATGCTGACCGGGCTGCCATCGGGCTGGTGGCGTGAGTGCAGCCAGATATCGACCCCGCCGTCAGCACCGTGGCTTTGGCTGCGGGTGACAAAACCGGCCTGGGCGAACAGGGCTTCAACCAAGGCTTCGAAGCGACGCCACTCGATGACACTGAAAACCTCCAAACCCCACGCTTGTGGGCGCACGGTGGGTTCGATCGTGGGAACGGGTGGCGGAAGCGTGGTCGGTGGTGCGGGTGGCACAGATGGGTGCGTCCGGCGACGAACCTTGGGCGCAGCAGGGATACCCACCGTCCCGGAGGGCTCCATCGCACGGGTTGCTGAGAAATCATCAGACTGTGCGGATTCGAACTTTGCCTGTGCGGCGCGGCGCCTGATCAGCACACCCAGTACCACGCCCATCAAACCCAATAAAAGCAGCAGCCAAACCATGGTTTGGAGCAACCCATGCAAGGAAAACGGTGTTGACAGCATGAACAAAGCATTCCCTGAGATGTATGCCTGAATTTTGTATCAAGGCTAGCCAATCGCTTGGCATCGGTCAATCAGTCAATCAAAAAGCACGTTCAGAAAGCACGTTCAGAAAGCACGTCATGACCCCATCCTCCAACGGTCTGCGCCCGGTATGGGTGGCGAGGTCGGTGATAAGCTGATCCCCCACAAGACTCAAGGCAAACAACTGGGTGAGCCGAAGACTCAAAGTCGGATCAAAAAAATGACGTTCATCAAGGCAGCAGTAACGACCTTGGCCCATGGCCCAGCCCTCAGATGGGTTGACCGATATGTTGGTCGCTACCTTGGCATGTCTCTTGGAGATGTCGTCGGCCTTGGCCTGCTCATCGTCAGTGTTCATTTCCTGAGCAACTACAACTACCTGCTGTTCCACAGTACGGCGGAATTGTTCAGTGTCTTCATCGCCATCACCATCAGCATCCTTGCCATCAATTGCTGGCAATCGATCGAGAACCAATACGTTCTGTTCGTTGGTGTGGGCTATTTATTCATCGGGTTTTTGGATGTTTTGCACACCCTGACCTACAAGGGCATGCCCATCTTTCAAGACTACGACTACTACGCACCGCAGTTTTGGATCGCAGCGCGCTATCTTGAAGCCTTCAGCATGTTGCTGGGCTTTGCCTTCTTGGGCACCTCTCGGCGAGTCAATGGCCTCTTGACCTTCGGCGGGTTCACGTTGGTCACGGCATGGCTGGTGAGCGCCATTTTATATGTCAAGAACTTTCCGGTCTGCTTTGTGGCCGGACATGGGCTGACCCCTTTCAAAGTGATCAGCGAATACATCATCTGCACCCTGATGCTGGTGAATCTGGTGCTGCTTCATCGGCGCAAGCACCATTTTGACCCCGGGGTGTACCGGCTCATCCGCTTGTCAGTGATCTTGATGATCCTCATGGAGTTGTGCTTCACGCTCTATGTCTCAGACACGATGAGCGATGCGATCAACCAAACCGGACACATGATCAAGATCGTCGCCTTTTATGCGATCTACAAGGCGGTGGTGGTCACGGGGCTGCGTCACCCGCTGCATCTGTTGTTTCGCGAACTGAGCCAGAAAGAAGCCGAACTCGAAGCACGGGTCATTGAAAGAACCAGCATGCTGGCCAAGCAAAGCGAGAAGAACTTGGCGCTGCTGCACAACGCCAGCGACGGCATCACGATCATGGATCGGAACGCCAACATCATTGAGGTCAGTGATTCCTTCTGCGACATGCTGGGCTACACCCGCGAAGAAATGATCGGCATGAATGTGGCCCAGTGGGACTGTGGGTTCAACAGCCATGAAGAAACGATGGCGGTTGTTCAACGGCAGTTTGAGCAGCAAACGCGCGCGCTTTTTGAAACCCGCCATCGCCGTAAAGATGGCAGCACCTACGACGTGGAAATCAGCGGCTATCCCATTGAGCTTGATGGGACGATGGTGCTGTTCAATTCCTCACGCGAAATCACCGAGCGCAAGCGTGCCGAGCAAAAGCTTCAACTGGCGGCCAATGTTTTTGCCCATGCCAACGAGGGCATCATGGTCACCACCCCCAGCGGGGTGATTGTTGAAATCAATGAAACCTTCACCCGCATCACAGGGTACAGCCGCGACGAGGTTGTGGGCCAAACACCCCGCCTGCTTAGCTCTGGGCGGCAGAGCCGGGAGTTTTACGATTCGATGTGGAGAGCTTTGATCGACAAGGGCCACTGGTCCGGCGAGATCTGGAACCGGCACAAAAGTGGCGAGTTCTACGCCACCATGCAAACCATCAGTGCGGTGCGAGATGCACAGGGTAAAACGCTGCAATACGTGGCCATGTTCTCTGACATCACCACGCTCAAAGAACATCAAAACGAGCTGGAATACATCGCCCACTACGATGCACTGACCCACCTCCCCAACCGCGTGCTGCTCTCAGACCGCTTGCATCAGGCCATGACCCAATCTGTGCGCCGTAAAAACAGGTTGGCGGTGGCTTTTCTTGATCTGGATGGCTTCAAAGCGATCAACGATCAACATGGCCATGCCGTGGGCGACCAAGTGTTGGTGGCTATGGCTGTGCACATGCGACAGGCCCTGCGTGAAGGTGACACCTTGGCCCGGCTGGGGGGGGATGAGTTCGTGGCCGTGCTGTTGGATCTGGAGAGTTTTGAGGCCAGTGGTCCCCTGCTCGCTCGGCTGTTGGATGCTGCCTCGCAACCGCTGCGAGTGGATGATTTGGACGTGCGTCTTTCCGCCAGCTTGGGGGTGACCTTTTTCCCACAAGCCCAAGATGTGGATGCCGATCAACTGCTGCGCCAAGCCGATCAAGCGATGTACCAAGCCAAGCTGGCCGGCAAAAATCGCTATCACGTGTTTGACGCTGAGTTGGACCAGAGTGTGCGCGGTCACCACGAAAGCTTAGAGCGTCTGCGTCAGGCCCTGAACGCCAACGAATTTGTGCTGCACTACCAACCCAAGGTGCATATGCGCACGGGGCAAGTGATCGGCGCAGAGGCCCTGATCCGTTGGAATCACCCCACACGCGGGCTGTTGTTCCCCGCCCAATTTTTGTCGGTGATCGAGGGGCATGCGCTGTCGATCCATCTGGGCGAATGGGTGCTGAACCATGCTTTGACGCAAATTGAACAATGGCATGCAAGCGGACTGGATCTCAAAGTCAGCGTCAACGTGGGGGCACGGCAGCTGCAACAAGCCGACTTTGCCGAACGACTGCGTGTGATCTTGGCCGCCCACCCGGAGGTCAAACATGGTCAATTGCAGCTCGAAGTGCTGGAAACCAGCGCCTTGGATGACATCACTTGGACGGCCAATGTGATTGAGTCGTGTCGCAAGCTGGGTGTGACCTTTTCTTTGGACGATTTCGGCACCGGCTACTCATCGCTGACCTATCTCAAGCGTTTGCCGGTGGTGGAACTGAAGATCGATCAAAGCTTTGTGCGCAACATGCTCGAAGACCCTGACGATCTGGCGATCCTGAATGGAGTCATTGGTCTGGCCAACGCTTTCAACCGGCAAGTGATTGCCGAAGGGGTGGAGAACGTCGAATCGGGCACCTTGCTCTTGAAGCTCGGCTGCGAATTGGCCCAAGGCTACGGCATCGCCCGACCCATGCCTGGCCCCGATATGCCTGCTTGGTGTTTGGCTTGGCGGCCTGACCCGGCGTGGACTCAGATTTGACTCAGCCGACCACGCGCCGCAGCCTGATCGTCACACGCCCCAAACCACATCTTTGCCAGCCTTGGCGCTGTTGCTGAGTAAATGGATGAAGGGCTCTGCACGAGCGCGCAAGCGGGCATGCTCATGACCCTCTTGCGCCAAGATCGCCGCCTCCAGCGCGGCAATGGCGGCGGGCATCTGCGCCACCGTGACGACGCCCTGCGCTGAAGGTTCCCGGCCAATCAGGGTGAGCATGTGTTCGCCGTTGGGCTCCAGCATGATGACATCAGCGTCTGCTTGCGATTTGAACTTGTAAATCATGGTGGGCTCGCTTGAAGAAGTTGAAGGAACCATACCCCTCACCACCGCGTGCTTCTGTGCGCTACCGAACATCACGGAGATCGGTAGAAAACAAGACGGTGGGCTGCGCCTCAGACCCCTCGCTCAAACACCGCCATGGATTCCACATGTGCTGTATGCGGGAACATGTTGACCGCACCGGCCGCCGTGCAGCGGTAGCCGGCTTGATGGACAAGGAGGCCGGCGTCGCGGGCCAGGGTGGCGGGGTTGCAGCTGACGTAGACGATGCGCTGCGGGGGTTGCCAGCCGGGGGCGAGGCTGGGGTCTTGATGGACATCGGCCAAGGCTTTGGCAAGGGCGAAAGCGCCTTCACGCGGGGGGTCGATCAGCCAACGTTCGGCCGGGCCGTAGGCGGCCAAGTCAGCGGGGGCGAGTTCGAAGAGGTTGCGAGCGGCGAAGGTGGCTTTGTGGTCCAAGCCGTTGAAGCGTGCGTTCTCGCGTGAGCGTTGCACCAAGGCTTCACTGCCTTCAATACCCAGCACCTCGCGGGCAGTGCGCGCCAGCGGCAGGGTGAAATTACCCAGGCCGCAGAACCAGTCGATCACGCGCTCGTGCGGTTGCACGGCCAATAAACGCAGCGCCCGGCCCACCAGCACGCGGTTGATGTGGTGGTTGACTTGGGTGAAGTCGGTCGGCTTGAAGGGCATGGTGATGCCGAACTCGGGCAGGGTGTAGGCCAGTTGCGGGCTGGCCTCGTCAAGCAGCTTCACCGTGTCTGGACCCTTGGCTTGCAGCCACCACTGCACGCCGTGTTCGGCCGCAAAAGCGCGTAGCAAGTCCAAGTCGCCGCTTGAAAGGGGCTCAAGGTGGCGCAACACCAAAGCGGTGATCATGCTTTCAGCACCATCGCCACCACTGCCACCGCCACTGGCACCCACACCACCGATGGCTAACTCAATCTGCGGCAAACGGTCCCGCGCTTCCATGCTGGTGATCAGGGCACGCAAGGGCAAAAGCATGGCGCTGACATGCGGCGGCAGGATCGCGCAGCTCTTCATGTCGGCCACATAACGCGACTTGCGCTCGTGGAAACCCACCAGCACCTCGCCCTTTTTCATCACATAGCGCACCGAAAGACGGGCGCGGTAGCGGTAGCCCCAGGTCGGGCCTTCGATGGGCCGCAGCATCTGCTCGGCCTTGACCTTGCCAAGGTGCCAAAGGTTGTCTTCGAGCACACGCTGCTTGACAGCGACTTGGGCCGAGGCATGGAAGTGCTGCATCTTGCAGCCGCCACAGGAGCCCGCTTCCAAGCCGAAATGGGGGCAACCAGGCTTGACGCGCAACGCGCTTTCGCGGTGGATCGCCAGCAGTTCGGACTGCTCCCAATTGTTCTTGCGCCGACTTGGGGGCTTGACGGAGACCCACTCGCCCGGCAAAGCGCCGTCAATGAACACCACCTTGCCAGCAGCATTGCGCGCCACACCTTGAGCTTCAAGATCAAGCGACTCGATCTTGAGCTGCTCCGGGCCGGTCGTCGCCAGCAGGGCGGCTACAGCCGCTGAGACGGGTTGTTCGGGTGCAGCGGGAGCGGCCAGGGCAGCGTCAGAAGCAACGTCTTGGATGGGGGGCATGGTGATCTGCGAAGTCATGGGGTGGGATTGTCTCAGGCTTGGTGATCTTGAAAAAACCCACCTCAACCCACGTCGCCCGGGTAAATACCACGGACCTACACTTAAATGACAGCGTCGTGTTGTTCTGTTACGTCACATGCAGTCAGGACAAACCCTAGAGTTGTTACGGCGGTAAGGGTAGCCGTGAAATCAACCACGATGCACGGCCCGTCGTTAATGTCCGCTCCACGCAATCTCTTCCACCTCCAGGAGTTCGACATGACCAAGACGCTGACCCTCCAATCGTTCAAGCTCGGTACCCTCGCCCTGACCATCGCCATGATGAGTGCCTGCGGTGGTGGATCGGAAAATGCAACCTCGTCAGCCCCCAGCGCAACAACTTCGACGGCTTTGACCGTGAGTGACACCAAACAAGGGCTATCCATCCACCTGCCTGCGCTAAGCACTGCGGCGGCAGCAACGACCCCCCCAAGCTCCCAAGCCGTGGCTTGGAGCACCCAACAATTCAGTTGGAACGCTCAGGTCACCAGCGGTGTGATGTCGGGACAAAGCTACAGCGGCACGTTGATGCTCAAGGGCGAAAGCCTTGAGGATGGCAGCACCGAAGTCGAAGGACGCATGGTGCCGGCCCCAGCTACACCCACCACACCCCCATCGACCGGCTCGACCGTATCGGCGCAACACATCCGCCAAGACTATCGCCAAGCCGTGAACGATCTGGTGGACCAGTGGCGCAGTGCCACCGATCCACGGGCCGCCGTGCAGGATTTTCGGCAAGCGTTCCGTCAGATCACCGAGGACTATCAAGCCAAGCTCGATACCGCGTTGAGACAACAAACCCCATCCGACTCAAATCGGTCCGGAACACTCAGCGTCTCGGGGATCATCAACGCCGACGGCACGTTGGATCTACAACTGAACGGCCATGGCACGCGACTGCATCTGACGGGCCAGCGCGACAGCAACACCGGCCAGCTCTCGGGCACATTCACCGGTCCCGGTCGTCAAAATAGCGGCACATGGCAAGCCAGCAGCTCGGACGTGAGTCCGGCCCCTGCCCCTGCCCCTGCCCCTGCTCCTGCTCCTGCTCCTGCTCCTGCTCCTGCTCCTGCTCCTGCTCCTGCTC